>NZ_CP160632.1 GCF_040783975.1 Pantoea sp. Ep11b
CGTGGCTGGCGGTAAAGCGCACGGGCCAGAATGACGCGCTGTATCTGACCGCCGGAGAGCGATGATCCCATGTCGCCGACCATGCTGTTATAGCCCATAGGCATTGCCATAATGTCGGCATGAATCTGGGCGATGCGGGCAGCTCGCTCGACCTGAGCTTTGTCGAGGCTGGCGTCAAAGAAACTGATATTGTCCATGATAGAACCGGCAAACATCATGTCGCTCTGCATGACGCTGCCGATCAGATCCCTGTAGCAGGTCATGCCCAGTTTGATGTGATCGATGCCATTCACACTGATAACGCCAGCGGTAGGCTTCAGAAGGCCCAGCATCAGTTTTGCCAGCGTTGTTTTTCCCTGTCCGGATGGGCCAATGATCGCGACAGATTCCCCGGCCTCGATGCTCAGGTTAAAACCAGAAAAGATCTCTTCGTCTGTGGCTGAGTAGCGGAAGGAGAGATCGCTGATATCAAGGCGAACAGGGCCTTTCTGTTCCGCCAGTTCGACGTGGCTTTCCATATTTTGCTCCTTCTCACTCAGGACAATATCGGACAGACGTTCGCCATGTAAGCGAAGCATTTTGAATTCGATAAGTGCGTTGATCAGTCCGGCAGAGCGTGACATGAACTGATCGGAGAAGGAGGTAAACGCCACCAGCATACCGCTGGTAAAGTTGCCATCCAGCACCTGTGCCGCTGCCAGCCAGATAAGTATAATTTTGCCCACGCCTGAAATCGTGCCCTGCAATGTACTGAAGCCGATCGAAAGCTTCTGGGTGGTGATCCCTTTGTTGGTCGATTCCACTGTCTCATTGGTGTAAGCAGAGACACGAAAATCCTGTTTGTTATTCAGTTTGATCGCCTGAACGCCGCGGATAGATTCCAGCAATTGTGACTGGACCACGGCGGAAGCCATCAGCTGGTCTTCGTTGGCCCGACGAAAGGGTTCAAATGAGATCCAGCGTATCAGCGCATACAGCAGGAAAAGGCCGATGACTACAAAGGTCAGAGTAGCGTTGTAGGTAAAAATCATGGCAAGTGTTATGACGGCCATCACGCCATCAAAAATGGATGATATAAAGCGGCCTGTCAGCGTGCTCTGAATATTACTGATGGAGCCAAAGCGTGAAAGAATGTCGCCGACATGGCGATCCTCAAAATAACTGAGCGGCAGACCCAGCAGATGCGCACAAAGATTGGATGACCATTGCACGCTCAGCAGGCTGGAGAACCAGGTAGTCACCCAGCTGCGTAAGGCTGAAATAAGATTCTGGAATAGGGTGACGCAGATAAACGCGACGCCGAGCAGCGTCAGTAAATCGCGATCCGCCGACACCAGAACCTGGTCGATCACCCACTGCATATAAAAGGGTGTAATGATGCCGAAAAATTCCAGCGCCAGTGAGAGCAGGGCGACCTGGATGAAGGCTGAACCTATCCCAGAGACGTTCCTTATCAGGCTGAGCATTGAGATAGATTTTTTTTCATTCTTCCTCTCAAAGGTTGCTGCCGGATAGAGTTCCAGCGCCACGCCGGTAAAAGAGTCTGAAACCTCATCCATAGGAACTTTGCGCACTCCGCGCGCCGGGTCATGGATAATAAGTTTGTTTCCGGCGATCCCTTTGAGCACCACGAAATGATTCATGTCCCAGTGCAGCACACAGGGCGTATTCAGTTTATTGAGCTCTTCCAGTTCCAGTCTGACGGCGCGGCAACCCAGACCTAAGTTCTGTGCGAATGACATAACATTCGCCAGCGTGCTGCCTTTCAGAGAGGTAGGAAACCGCTGGCGCAGCGAAATCATGTCGATATGATGACCGTAAAATCCGGCGATCATGCCAATACAGGCCAGGCCACACTCTGCGGCCTGTGTCTGCCGTAAAACAGGTAACTTCTGGTGAAAAGATAAATTGAGTTTGTGAAATAAATCCATGATAAACCTGATAAAATATAGAAATTATAATGACGTCATCTTGCCAAGTGCATTAAGCGGTTCCAGAACCCATTCGTAGATGCGGCGCTTATCTATAATGAAGTCCGCTTCAAGCCCGCTTCCGGCGCGAAGGCTGCTCTGTCTGCCATAAGCCTGAATCGTCTGCTTATCCAGCCTGACTTTCACCTGATACATCGACTCTTTAACCTGGTTATCACCCGTGATGGAGGCCACTTCCTGTGGTGAAAGCGCAGATTTGGAAATTTCCAGTACCGTCCCGTACTGCTGTCCAAATTTCTGCCAGGGAAAGGATTGATAGCGCAGCACTACACGCTGACCGGGCTGGATAAAACCGATCGCGCGGCTGCTGAGCATGATGCGTGCCTGAAGGCGGACGTTGTCCGGGAGTACCGTCGCCAGTGTCTGGCCGGCAGTGACTACCTGTCCCTGCTTAACCAGAACGGCGCTGACGGTGCCATTTTCGGGTGTGCGCAGTTCAATTGAGCGACGCGATTCGTTCTCAACAATCGACTGCGTAATCTCTGAGAGCTTTTGCTGCAGTTCATTCTTCTGCCGGTCGTAACTGATCGGCTGTTCGCGTAACTGTTGCCGAGCCTGAGCCAGTTGCTGCCGGACATCAATCCTCTGACGTGCAACGTCTTGCAGGCGTACGCTGGCATCGAGGAGATCATTCTGTAGCTGTTCTACCTGGGTATTCGAGGCGTAACCTTCCCTGCGCATCGCACTCATCTTGCGATGCTGGGTTTTCGACAATTCAATCTGCTGCGCACGCTGACGGTATATGGTGTCCAGTTCTTTCGCCTGCTGGCCGAGCAGACTGACCTTCTCCTGCAGCGATTTGATAGTTTCGCTATTAAGCTGAGCCAGATTAACCAGCTGGCTGTTCAGTCCGGCTTTCTGAAACTCAAGCTGGGTAGCGATCGCCTCGCGGGTCTGACCATAGCGAGTGGAGATTTCGGAAGAAACGGTCGCGATTAGGCTGTTTTTCTGCAGACTCTCGCCTTCACGAATGGGAAGGGAAATTACCGTACCGGCACTCATTGCGGTGATATTCATCATGCCATTTTCAGGCACTAATACACCCTGCGCTGTTTCCCGTTTGGTATAACTGCCAAACAGGCAAAAAGCGATAAGGACAGCTACCAGCAAACAAATCAGCATAATGACCACCCAGCGGAAGGGCGGACAATAGAGCGCGACAGAACCTAATACCCGTGTCCTTTTTGCATCCAGCGATTCTTTACGAAATAAGTCGTTACTCATACGTTGAAACTCCCGATTATGCCGTACCACAGTTAAAAACTTTCATCGCGGCGTAATCCAGCGAGCCGGTTGCTGTCTTCAAATTAACAATCGACTGGATTAATGCATTCTGAGAATGAGCCAGATCCTCAATCGCCTGGAAGTAATCTTTTTCCGCATTAAACTCGTCAATTAAGGTCCGCTGGCCAATCTCACGACCATACCGGGTTGCCGTCAGTCGTTTACTGGCTGAGACAATGGCGCGTTCATACGCTTTAATGCGTGACTGGCTATTCTGAATGCCGGATGCAGCCTGTATTGCCTGCTGTTCAGCTTTGCGTCGGGCTTCAATGACTAAATCTTTATTCTGTTCATAGCGATGTGCGGCTTCCAGACTTTGAGAAATCTGCCCACCTCCGGCAAAAAGCGGAACTGAAACATTAATACTGATTTGCGTATTATCCGTTTTAGATGTGGTGCCAAACAGGGTGTCGAGATAGTTTCCATTTTCGGCGCGACTCCAGTTTTTGCCGTAGCCAGCCTGAAAGGTGACGACCGGTAAATGAGCAGAAGTCGCCGTCAGAATGTCAGCTTCGCTGGATTTAAGACTTTCGATAGCGGCCAGAACGTCGAGATTATTGGCTGCGGCGTCACGTTTTAATTGTTCAGGTATAATTCTCTCTTGAAAACGCACGCAGCGCAGAGTGCTGTCTGAAATACCCTGCGGGTCCCGGCCGGTTAAATGACGGAAATAGACGCTGGCATCATTGAGATCGTTTTCAGCCGCAAGCTCATCGGCGACCGCTTTATCATAATTAGCCTGTGCTTCTGCAACATCAAGGCGAGTACCATCACCCACTTCAAGTGCTTTCTGAGTTTGTTTCAGTCTGGCACTGAATGCGGTAAGGATCCGCTGCTTAGTATTAAGTACACTGCGCTGATAAACGACACCGTAAAAAGCATTGGTCACATTACCGATCAGTTTTTGCTGAGCAATCAGCAAATTCACATCGGCTAAATCACCGGTTACTACGCTTCTGCGCCAGGTCGCATATTTTGCCAGGTCAAAAACGGGCTGTGTCAGATTGACACTGTAGTTATGGCGGGTGACACCTGCAGAGTAAGCCGCATCGGGCTGATCGCTTTTACTCCATGATCCGTCGAGCGATACTGCGGGTAACAGCCCGGCAAAACCCTGATATTTTTTCTGTCCATCGGCATCATGGACGCTTCGGGCAGCATTAATCTCGGCATTATAGATATTGGCCGCTATCAGCGATTCCTGCAGCGACAGTGCGCAGGCATAGGTTGACAGCAGGAGCCCTCCTGCCAGTGGCATGATAAATTTAATAAACATGAATTTCCAAAAAAATAAGATAAAAATTAAAATAGTTCGTTCTGGTGCAAAAAGCGTAATAGCTCGTTTTCATTCCGAAGATGAAGTTTATTCATTGCATTTCTTTTCTGTGTTGAAATTGTGCTCATGGCGCGACATTTTTTAGAGGCAATTTCTGACAGTGAATATCCTTCCCGGATAAGGTTAATGACCTCCCACTCTTTAGGCGTCAGTTCAGTGCACTCCTGCTGTAAGTTTTCACAGACTGACTGAGAAATATAGGCTTTTTCGTCTGAGGAGACCATTCTGTCAGTCAGTGCTTTAATCAGCTCCTGCGGCCTGTCCTGCAGGCTGATGATAATATTGACACCCGCACCGAGCATTTTTTTCAGCAGCGCAGATTTCATGTTCTGAGCGAAAAAAACCGTGATGATATGTTTGTTACCACACGATGCGGCCAGAACTTGTCTGATCTCTTTTTCGCGAAAAGAGCCATCAAACAAACATGAAGAGTTGATGATGATGATGTCAATGCTATTTTTTTCTACGGCAGTTAAAAGATCCTCCAGTTTTGGGAAGTGTTGCAGATTAATATTCTCAATGTTCATTTCATGTCGGATGAATGAAGCTATCAAGTCGTATGACATATGATACTTGTGAAAATATGTCATATTTATCGTTTTGAGCGTATCAGATTTCACGGGCTGCTCAGCTCTCTTTTATATGATTTCTGTGTGCCATAGTCGTCAATGACAGACCAGCTCAAAATATGACTGTCGGTCGTTTGTTTCAGGGCAAACGAACGGGAAGAGAAGGGCGCAATCATCTCTGATTTCAGCGTTTCGTTACCCAGTCTGATACTTCCGATATTCATATAATAGGGGGTCGGGTTTTGAACCTGCAATTCGCTATTTTTAGTGTTCAGTTTATTAATTGAAAATTTCAGTTGCTCACCAATTTCCTCGTCCGGTGCTTTCACGCCTGTTGGACGTATAAAAATCTTCAGTCGGATACGAACCGGAAAAATGACTTTCTTTTCCTGTGCTGTCTGCTGCCGGGTATATGGCGGAATCTGATAAATATTCAGCCAGTACAGCCGTTCACGATCCTGGGGCATATCCTTCCGCGAAAGCAGCATTACACGCAGAGTGCGGGATTCAGCCGGGGCTAATTTAAACAGTGGCGGAACGACGACCAGCGGGGTACTTATGCGTTCTGGCGGACTCAGTGGATCGCTGTCGTCGGTCCACATCTGTACCAGCGCTGGCGCTCTTAAAGAGTTCACCACGGTCAGCGATTGCACTTCACTGTTTTCATTAAATACCAGCCGGCTTTGTGTGCTGTTAACAACCGCAGAGGCGGGGCCTGTGCAGAGCGTGAGAGCACCGGTCATCAGCAGGTTACTGAAGGCTGACAATAATCTGTGCTTGCGCATTAACTGATCCTGCCTGAGCGGTTAATCCCGGAAGTTGTTCAAGTGAAGCGGTAAAGGTTCCTGCATATTCAGTGCCGCCCTCGGGCGTTACGCCGGTCTCCCCCATCAGGTCTGCATAGCCATACCAGCCTGCAGCTGCCCCGGTGCCTGTAGTCGCGGTGCTGGACAGCAGATTCAGCGCGGCGCCCGCTGAGGAATAAAGGCGAATCCCGACACCTGAAGCGACACCGCTGGCACCGTAATTGTTGTCCAGAAGATGCGTGATGCCGCCAGCGCTAGTCTGAAGACCAAGTGCACTCGCCTGAGAGAGCGCGGTGGGCTGCGTCACCAGAAACCCTACCGCCACAGGTGCATTGCTGACGCTGGAATCGGTGCCTGAGTACGCACCTTTTTCGCAGCTGATTGCAACATTAAAGGTATTACTGCTCTTCTCACCGTCGCGCAGACCGCCAGTGCTGATGGGCGGCAACTTAACGACCTGATCAAAATCTGCCAGCGTGCAGGCATTGCCGTGGATGATGGTCGTTGATCCTCCTCGCATACTCCAGACTGCCGATGTCATGGCTGGCGTGGGGGAGTAAGCCAGACTGCCCGTCGCGGCGTTGTTATTGATGTTAGGCGCTCTGAGTGCCTCATAGGCCTGTGGGGTAACAATCTGAGAGAAGGCATTGCGTGTAGGCGTGCCGTAGATATCATCGGTTTTGAGCAACTCAAAGGTGGCGCTATCGAAAGACGAAGCGGGTATGTAGAGGGTGGAACCGACAACAACATAGTCATCGGGAGTCATCTTGCGTTCCTGCCAGTAGCCGGTGTAGTAAAGCCCGGTCTTTTGATTGGTAATCCGATAAGCGATTCCGGTCGCTGGCGTCTGATAAGCCCCTTCGACATCCGAAACGGCCTTGCCCCCATAAAACATTCCTGATCCTCCCGCCAGGGCGTATATCTCGTACAACTCGTCGGCATCACTCAGCGCGCACTTAAACACGATCTGATTGGCCGCGTACGGCTCTTTCAGCCCTTTATCGATAAACGGCAGGTCAGCAGAGGCGATCACTGTTCCGGCAGGTACCAGCGCTTCAGCGCCCGTGCCCATAATAATGGTTCCGAAGGAGATAACGCCTGCTGCGGCATTCAATACCCCGTTCCCCCAGGGTGCGGCGGTATAGCCCATATCAGCCACGTCCTGCGGGATCGATGAAGTGCCGGTACCAATACCTGTGACCTTGGAGCAGAATGCCTGCACATCTGTTGCGCAGGCCATGAAGAGGCCGGCGACCAGCCAGGGTCTTGATTTAGTGATGTTGAGTCTCATAGGGGTTCTCATTGAAAGAAGTTCACTTGATGCAGACGCCGTTCAAACGCACGAAGCTGCCATCACTCACTTTTCCGGACGGTAACTGGTAGTTGATGCGGCATTTCCTGCCGCTACCCCAGCTCACAAACAGCGTGCCAGACGCATCAGGAAGTCGGGCGTAGATCTGACCATTTTGACCGGCCATTCCAATGCTGTTGCCCTGGCTGTCTTTGACTTCAGCGCCCATCGGCAGGGGCATGCCATCATGCAGGGTGGCCGAAATCAGGGCGGGTGAACCGCTCAGCGTTTTGAATGTCACTTTTGGTACGCCGCCAAATACCGGCACGACGCGTACATTGCCGCCTTCGAGTTCGACGTCTCTGGACATTGAGTTGCTGTCCAGGCTGATGGTGTTATGGCGATAGGGAGCCAGAGAAGGCACGATGGCATAGCCGAAGGGATCGATTTTTGCCCCCTGCGCATTGTTGACGCGAGCGCCGCTGGCACCTTTAGCCTCGACCAGCGCAAACGTGTCGCTGGCGTAGGGGCCATAGGTTACGCCGCCGCCATGAAGCGCGAGGGTACCCGCCGTGCCCAGACCGAGCTGGTGATAATTATCACCGCGGGCATAGGAAGCGCGAAGTGTCCCCACCCGCGTGCGTTCCTGTACGTTACTTCCCCAGCGCATGTCATGGTCTTTACGCTGAGCGTCATCACGATAGCGGTCGTAACCGGCATAGAGTGCATAAGTAAAGTCACTGTTTTCACCTGCCGAACCTGACAGCGTGGTCATTGCTGACGTGGTATTTTTATCCCGCGTCATATCCAGCGCGATGGTTGAGCGGCTATCGCGCCAGTCGAGTGGGATGGAGATACCGACAGAGACGACGTTCTCCGTATATTTCTGATAACGGCCTGAATCGTAGTCGCTATCCTTTACGCTATACAAATCGTTGCTGTTCCAGCTTGAGCGCTGTCTTCCGGCGTTGATGCTGTAACTTACCGAACGCCACATATTGTTATAGGAAAGCTGTAATTCGCTGATACGTGAACGATTGTTGTAATAATCAGTGCTGCTTCCGCTCAGTGCTAAGGTGCCGTAATCAGCCATGTTCTGACTGACGGTCGCCGTAAAGCGGTTACGCTGTTTAAGCGTATCGGAGTAGTAATGTGTTCCACTCTTCTGCTGGCGCCGTATGCCCAGTACATCTTCAAGATCACGATAGCCCGAGGTGGAGTAGCGATAGGCTGCCAGAACCAGATTGGTATTGGTGGAGAAGGTTTTGCTGTATGACGCTTCTGCGCGCCAGCCACTTCGGGTCAGATCATTTTCTACCCTTGCGTGCGACCAGGTGGTGTTTAACGACAGGGCACCCAATTCGGAGGCGTATACGCCGCCCAGCAGCCATGCCTGATAATTACTGGCAAGGCGCGCCCCGGTGTTATAAGTGAAACTGTTGCTGAGACCATACTGCAGCACACCCTCCGTGAAGGCGTTCTGGACGGCGTAATAATTCCTGACTTTACCTGCGGCAAACTGATAACTCACATTACCCGGACGCATTGAGTCAGGAACGGCAGCGTAGGGCACAGTGAAAAATGAAGATTTGCCGTCGGCTTCGATGATCTGGACTTTCAGATCACCCTGACTGCGGGTGTTGTAAAGATCGTTAATCAGGAACGGTCCGGGTGGCACCTGGGTTTCATAGATTACATTACCCGCCTGGCTTATCAGAACACGGGCATCACTGGCCGCCACGCCACGTACTTCTGGCGCATACCCACGACGACCCTGCGGCCACATGCGTTGATCGGTAGCGAGTTTTACCCCGTTAAAAGAGATCGATCCGAACATGGAACCGTCAGTAAAAGTATCGCCGACCATGAGTTCGCTGGACAGAGCTGGCAATGGACGCTGTACCCAGGTGCGTACTGAGTTCCACTTGTACTGAGCACCGCCGGAATTGCTCTCCATATAGCGCATATTAGCCTGATGGCGCAGTTGCCACATGCCGAGATTGCCGCCTGCGTTAATCAGACTCCATAAATAGTTATAGTGAGTATCCCGACGGATATTACGGGTAAAGCTTGTGTTATGGCGTAAAAATACCAGTGGGGTACCGGCATCCCACTCAGAAACAGGAATATAGTCACGAGGCTGATGATTGAGTAAGATCTGAGGGATCAGGAAGTTAAGCGTCAGCGTGGACTGTTTGATATTCCATTTTCCCTGCTTAGTCAGATCCGAAAGTAACAGACACTGATTATTAGCGGATTCTGGCAGCCCGGATTTCAGCTGAAGCAATTTTTTCATATCCGCATCAATGCAGGGCTGGGCACTTTTGTCGGCGGCTTTCTTTTTACGGAAATTCACCGGCACCCGGCTCTTAATGATCGTACCGTTCAGACTGATATCAAGGATCTGCTGACCTTCAGGGATGATGGTCTGTTTTTCATTGAATTGCTCAAGATCAACGCCTTCCGAGAAGCCGGAACCCGCCAGCAAATTACTGTCAAAACGGTATTCTTCAGCATGCACATGCTGAGTTAACACTGAGACTTTAACAAGGCAACTGATGACAGCCAGGCGAAATCCTGTTTTTTTAGTGTTGAATTGGATATTCATGCGTCACCACTGCCCCATAATCATTAATTAAACCGATTTCAATTCCCTGGGCGCTACGTTTTGCCTTACCTTCCTTTAATGCCACTTCGGTTGTTGTAAACGGGGCGAGCATAGGGGGTTCTTTTTTAGCTACTGCCCCTCTGACTGCAACCTTGCTCAGTGAAACGTAGTAAGGTGAGTTATTGGTAATACGGATGCCGGATGATGAAATATTGCTGAACGTTAAATAGTCAAATATTTTTTTTGGATTACTTTTAAGTGAGGCGGGGCGGTAAAACAGTTTCATTCTGTTTTTCAGCATAACCACCATTTGATTTCCTTTGTCACCCGCAACATTACCCGGTGGGACCTGGAGAAAGTTAAAGTAAAAAATAGATTCCCGATCCTGAGGTAAGCCTTTTTCACCGGTAAAGAAAATACGCAATACCTGCCCCTCTTTTTGCGCAATCCTGAAAGCAGGCGGTGCTACAACAAACGGGGCCTTACCCGTGGCCGGTGTGGATTTATTGTCACCACTGTCAAACCATGCCTGGATGATATAAGGGAAGTCATCATTATTTCTTAACTGGACATCGACAGACTTTGCTTCTGAAGGATAAATTACGCGCGACCCTGTCATGACGACACTTCCGTACACCGACTGGCAAATAAGCAAAGAAAACAAAAGAACCCAAATCTGGCAAAATGATGAATCTTTATTAAGTAATCGAGACATAATAGCTATCCATAAAAATTTAATGCCAACCCTGGACAAACAGAAAAAGTGGGCCTTCCCTGGCCCGATTTAATCCGGGATATTTCAGAAGAAATCTTCATCCCTGCGGCTATAATTATTAGTTGTAGCTAACAGCGTACTGCATGGTGGCTTCAACCGCACCGGCAGTGGCAACGTCGGTTGCGTAGTATTGTGCTGTATAGGTTGCAGATGCATCTTTCTTACCGGCAGCCAGAGTCAGATCGCCAGCACCCGTGAAGGCACCGTCATTAAAGTTAATTTCTGTGCCTTTGGTGTCCAGAATCTGGATTTCAACATTATCGGCCGCATCCGTTGCAGCCAGGTTGCTCAGGTTACCTTTCTCGCTCACGTTGTTGCCGGTGAATACGGTTGAGATGACAGTGCTTGTTGTCTCACTTCCCGTACAACCTGTTACACCGATATCAAACGTAGTCTGACCTGCAACTTTACCGCTGGCATCCAGCGCTGAAACATTAACAGACGGCAGCAGCACCGTAGGTTTCGCGGTATTACCATTTACTGTTACAGAGCAGGTTTCGGACGTAACTTCACCCTGGAAGGTGATAGTATTATTTGAAACTGCATATGCCTGAGACGCAAACAGAACAGACATTAAAGATGCGGATAAAAAAGCCAGTTTTTTCATTATGAAATTTCCCTATTAAATTGGACTGTTTATAACAATGCGAATTAACAACGCACGCTAACCGCCAGGATAAAAATTATTCCAGCGAGCGAAGGATAAGGCCAGGTATGCTGTGGTGCTTATGAAGTAATCTTAACAATCCTTAATTCAACCCGTTCACATTTTAAAGCTTCCTATTTTGTAATCCATGTAGTCATTATTGCTGTTTATTTGTTGAGTGTCAGCGGTGGGGTAACTCTCTGTTTTATTGATGAAAGAAATCAGTATCAGGTTGGGGATTCGGTCGCATTACAAAAATAGATAGGAAGTTAAGAAAAAGTATGCATATTGCAGAATTATTTTCTTTAAGGTCCTGGCAGGTTAATCAGAACGGCCAGTTTTATTTTTGTAATAGATGAAATAAAAAACGCATCCGAAATCTATACTAACTGCGTCAATCGCTGATGCGCTTTTTCTGTCTGGCGTGGTGTAACAGCGGGGCATGTATGCAGTAATGATCCTCAAATGAAGAGTGTTAGATAAGGGTTTTTACCTGATGACCTGCTTTTACCTGAAGGTTTCCCGGACTTATTCAGAGTAAGAGCTCTGTTCTATCCATAAGCAACCTCAGGTCTGTTTCCCGACACTGTGGAATGTGAAAAACGTAAGAGCAGGATAGCTGCATACGAGAGCGTTAAAGTCAGGCATTAATCAATAGCGAGAAAATGACAGGGTTCTGAAGGCTATCGCTGCCTTTATAGTTATCGAAAAATTCAGTCAGTAAGGCCAGTTTTCGTCGTGCGTTATCAACAAACGACGATGTTAACGCATAGAGCGAGTGGTCTATAAAGCTGGCTGCCAGAAGATCCAGACTCTTCTTAAATAACATGGGGGTATGAAACCACCATGGATGGCAGGTACTGGCCCCATCCTGCGACAAAACGCGCGGCTCATCTCTGGAGTAAAGAAGTATAAATATTATTTTAAGCAGCATAAAAAACTAATTAAATGGTTAATTGCAATTTAAATGTCCAGATTGACATCGTTGTGTTTTAATTCTTCTCACAAAAGATGTAAGGCGTTTTTTTATTTTCACGAAGAGAGTTAACAATGGTTCCGATATGGTAATAATCATTTCTTTATAAAAACCGACTAAGGATTTTTTTTCAGGTAAGGAGGGCTAAATTAGCAGTATTATAACATTGGATTGCAAATGGTAATGATATATTCCCTTTTTTAGAAAATAATTATAACACTATCAGTAAGTCGCCACATCCTGGATTGATATGCTGATTAATTGATTTTTATAAGGTGTAAAATCTGGTTGATATGTCAATTGTTGGTTTTATCGGCTTCCTTTTTGCCTGTTTGTGGTATTGAATTTTACTGCAGTGGTTTTATTATAGTGAAACCCATAACAACGTTATTTTGCTCGAACTCTGGAGGCGAGTAAAGCTTTGCAGTACACCAGGCGAAAGAAGACACTATTACAAACAGATTTTATTAAATTTATTCCTAATACTGATTTTGTATTAGTCAGATTGAGTTGATTATTATGTATAGAGTGACTGAAAATCATGAGCGAGTTATCAGTGCCTTAGCAGAATATGCACAGGTTGCCAATCCGGATGAGATTTCACGAGGTAAGCGCCGTTATCATTTAACAAAAGATAATGTACGGCGTGTTATGTTCATTCTTGATGGCGATTTTTTGCTCAAAATAAAAGGTGAAAATAAGGTTCTGAATATCCTGTCTGCTCCCTTTGTTGTGGGCGTTACGCCAGCGCTGGATGAGCCGCCGGTTTATCTTGAAAGGATTGATTACGGTAAGATCAGTTACATTGATTATGATGTCTTCTGGCGTCTGATTTTTGAAAAAGACATTTTCAATGATGCTATGTCTATTCTGTCGGGGCAATATTCAGACCTGATGAGCTACATCCAATTACCAAAAGGTAATTCACACGATGAGGTTGTTTCTTTAATTGGTCGATGGAAAAAGCTGCCACCACATCTTAAGAAACGTTTCTCAGCGCTGTATCTGATAGAGCACAGTTCGCATCTTTCGAAAAGCTCCATTTGCAGAGTGTTGAAAGAACTGAAAGAAAAAGGTGAGCTGGTTTTGATCAACGGAAAATTCACCTGATTATATTTTATTTTTGAGATGCCTAAGGGAAAAAATGGATTTTAAAGTTTTTTGTACAGATGAGAACTACTTCTTCAGACTAGGCATTTCAAAAGTAATTGAGGAGGCACTTCAGTCTGATGCTAAAGTGAAATTTTTATCAGGATCTGACAGACAGTGTCTGGAGAAAGCAGATTTTATCCTGATCAACGTTTCGCAATGGCGTCTTTATATGTGCCAGCCAGCATATCGTGATCGCAAACCCGGGAGCATCATAATAGTTTTTGTCGATGAGTCTGAAGATATTATTATGGAACAGCTCCCTTTATGTTATCGATCTCTCGTTGTGGTCTCTCGTCTTGACCCGGTAAAAAAAATAGCAGGAAAGCTATTGCATGCCTGGCTTAATCTGCAGGATAGGGTGCGGGGTTTTGAGCCATCAGACTGTGTGCATTGTGATTTTGCCCGAATAACTGTCGTTCAGCTGCAGGTGCTGAGTTTTTTGAAAAAAGGCTACAGTGTAAGGCAGACTGCAAAGCGTCTGGATCTGTCTGCCAAGACCATCTACGCACATAAATATAATGTGATGAAAAAGTTTTCTCTTCGCGGAGACATGGAGTTCAATGCGTTTATTAACGACATCTCTCTTCTTGAGCTTTATAAAGGCGTGATCTGCTCAACTGAAGTGTAAATTAAGGACAGTCATCTCTAATGACAAGCGTTGCGCTATAAGTAACAAAAATTTTACAGTTATAACCGGAATCTTTTCATGAGTAAAAAGGAACAGAAAGGAAACAGGACGCTGATTTTTCCTTTTGGTATTGTTACTGGCATTCTGCTGGGCATTGTTTTTTTACTTTTTAGCTATATCTACGGTAATTATTTCTCATCTGCGGCTGAGCAGCATCCTTCTGCCTCAACGCAGCATGAAGTTTACTGGAAAAATCACTCTTAACTTGTATTGCCTGATGAGTGAGCAGGAGCAGAGTTATATCGCAGGTTGACGCCTGCGAGCCGATAACCAAAAGCCAGCGCTGCTGGCTTTTACCCTTTCCAGCTAAAACCATGAGGATAATGACCGCGATTTGATGCGCTGATTTGTCTGAGTGCCCGCAACAGAATTGCAACGCATGGCAGAGCTGCTCTTTGCCATAATGCAATTCCGGTTATGGCAGCCGGGCTGATGTCGAATTTTCTGATTAAGTTTGTGAATGTTCAGTATCATTTTGTTATTAATGGACGGCTGGGCCGGATATCTATTGGGTAATAAAATTAAAATAGCCCTGTTAAATGGCTGTTTAAACGTAATGTCTTATGCTTGATTTATGATAGAGCTGAGGGGCCTGTCATGCGCTGAAAATAAAATGCTGGCTATTGTAGTTCCCGGCATTGGACGGTTTCACGATCGTCAGTGTTGGCAGGACAGTTAATTTCTGCTTTACGATTCAGGTTTATGCTGACTAAGAGGCTTCTATGCAAACAGGTATCAGGTTAATCACTCTTTCGCTGATGGTGCTTATCCTTCAGGCTTGTGCACCGCACAGCGACGGACAACAGAGACTGGCAATGCGTAATCCGGCCAGCGTGTGGTGCCTCCAGCGCGGCGGAGAGCTGATACAGTCATCAGCACAAGGTGATAGTGATAGTACACACTACTGTCTGCTGCCTGATGGTGAACGCGTTGAGCAGTGGGCGCTGTTCCATCGTGATCATCCGCAATAACTCCCAGGCTCTGTCTCTGTCTGTTGCCCGCGAGCGGGATCTCTTCAGCACACTGCTCTTATTCTCCAGCATCAATAAAAACTGCTAGCGCACGGTCAGCCCTGATCTGGAGTCTGATACCCCCACCTGATCTACAGCTCAGAAGTCAGAAAAACAGGACGCCGGATCTATGCTATCCGGCTGGCCTGATGCCAGCGTAACCTGATGATGAAGGCTGGCGCTTTTTTGTCTGATCAGATTCAGACTCATCCTACGGGATATAAGCTCCGGGTGGGCCAGGACATTTACACCAAATAATAATAATTTTTTTAGCATCAGATGTTTTCTCTGATTTATTTAAAGCTCATCTGACATTGCCTTTTAAGTACTGCTTTTGATTTTTTATTAAATATTTATATCTGTGCCGATTTGATTTTTTATTTATATTTGCTTGTAAAACAATATTTTAGTTGCTCTTTTAAAGGGCTGAAAGTGTGTTCTTTGATTTGCATCAATTTATAAAGAGCGTTTGCGATAATTTAAGTATTGCCCCGAATTAAGAATTCAATTAATTAAGGAATTTCTTAAAAGATAAGATTTTTATGGGGGCGAACCATTGAGACACTTTGGAAGCGCAGCGATCTGCTGCACCTTCTTTATCTGCACCAAATCTTATGCTGGCATCATGCTCAACAATATTGATGTTCAGCAGTATCGTGATTTTGCTGAAAACCTGGGAAAATATAGAGTCGGCATGGAGAATATCCCCGTCTACAACAAGAATGGCTCTCTCTCTGGCACTCTTGATTTTCCCATGCCGGACTTTGGCGGGGTCGCCAGTTTAGGGTATGCCACCCTGATCTCTCCTTCTTATATCGTCAGTGTGAAACATAATACCGGCTATAAAACGGTATCATTTGGCAATGGAGCTTCGTACAGCACCACATATAAGCTAATCAATCGCAATGAGGACAGTGCAAAAGATTTTCATGTACCGCGTCTGAATAAGGTGGTAACGGAGGCGGTTCCCTATAACTATGCCGCAGAAGCGGACTTTCGGACCGATTTCAAATCACGCTACGCCTGGTATACACGCCTGGGCACAGGAACACAGGAACAGATTAACGATGACCAGACAGAACGTGTGCATCTGGCTAATGCCTATAAATGGAAGTCAGGCGGCACAATCAGCCCGGAGAGCGTACGCGAAACTTCTAATAACAGCGTGTTGCGCTACTACAATCTGGGACCTGACGATCCCGACACGACACCGCTCTCTATCGGTGCCAATGGCGGCGATAGCGGCAGCCCGGTTTTTGCGTACGATTCTGTTGAAAAGCAGTGGAAGCTTGTCGCGGTGCATCAGGGCTATGACAGAGATGCCGGCCTCTACTTAAAGCGTGCAACAGCCATTTATATTCAGGGAGATTTTGTCAATTCCGTTCAGACCGCTAATACCTCACCAGATGTGACGGACAGCGATCCCCACGCGCTCATCAACTGGGGCAGCGATGCTATTACGCAGGACGCGAAGAGCTGGACATGGCAGGGACTGGCTAAGAAGTATGAAAGTTCAGCGCCTTCTGTCGCCACCCTCAGTGAACTGGATGCGACTAAAGATCTCCGGTTCAATGGGGCAGGTGGCGTGATTTCACTGAACACGCCGGTAAACCTGGGTGCGGGTAAATTACAGTTTTCGAATGATTACACGCTGACCTCAGCCGAAGGCATCAATGCTACCTGGGCAGGCGGTGGTGTGGACGTGGATAAGGATAAAAAAGTTCTGTGGCAGGTTAATGGATTAGCCGGCGACTCCCTGCATAAAATCGGCGCGGGCACTCTGCATGTGAATGCCGAAGGAATAAACCCGGGCTCGCTGAACGTGGGTGATGGGACCGTGATTCTGGATCAGCGTGCCGATGCCAAAGGCAAAAAAAGGGCTTTCTCTTCGATAACCGTGGTCAGCGGTCGGCCTACTGTTGTGCTGAATGATCCGGGTCAGATTTCTGTCGATAAAATCTATTTTGGTTATCGTGGTGGCCGCCTGGATTTGAACGGCAACACAGTCAGCGTTAAAAAAATCAACCATACCGATGATGGCGCCAGGCTGGTTAACCATAGCGATTCCTCATCCACCCTAAACATTACGGGATACAGCGCGGCAGACGTCCCCTTTAACACCTTTCAGAGTAGTAATCCTAAAGGTACACCCGGTTCCATCTATGTGTATAACAATCCCTACACCAAAGAAACCGAGTATTTTCAGTTAAATAAAACATCATACTGGTATTACCCCACGGATAAATCGTCGACGTCTACCTGGACTTATCTCGGCACCGATCCTGATAAGGCCATCGATCATCGGCTGACACAGTTGAATGTTCAGGTATTCCGCGGCTTTCTGGGTGAGACGCTGAAAAAGAGGCTTAATGGCGTCATGAACGTTAATATCATGCCGCGCAATACTACCGCGCTTCTGGCGCTGACGGGCGGAATGAATTTGAATGGCATTCTTGATGTTAAGAATGGCACGGTGATTCTCTCCGGTCAGCCGGTTCCGCATGCAAACGGCGTCGTCATTGATGATGACTGGGACACCTCCCTGTTTGCCGCCGATCATATCAATGTGGGGGCAGGCGCTCATCTTCAGGTAGGAGAGTATGCGGGGGTTAAAGCGAATGTCACTGCGGCGGACGCAGCCACGCTCTCTTTTGGTTATAACGACAGTCAGCGGAAGGTGGAGAAAAGCTGGCGCTGCTATTCCGTGATTTATACGAGTGATGTCAGCTGTAGTCAGCCAGTCCGCCATGCAGATGCACTGGCAAAGCTGCCCGCCAGTGAAGTCGACGGCGATGTTACGTTGGGCAACAACGCGTCACTCTACCTGGGTAAAGTGAACTACCAGGGTGCCGTGACCGGTGCCAGCAGTAGCATGATGACAATGGATGCAAATGCCAACTGGATGATTACAGGCAACAGTCATGTCACCTCGTTACTGGCGAAGCGCGGGTCGACGCTTTCCATGGTGCCTGAGGGTAACTGGTACGCTAAAAATCTGAACGTCGACACGCTGGATGCGACCGGGATGAACCTGGCGTTAGGCGTTAAACCGTCTGCGCTGGAAAGCGACAGGCTCACCATTAACCATAAGGCGACAGGCAGCGACAATCTGCTGGATGTCAGTCTGCTGATTGGCAACGAAGAGCAGGTTGCACTGACGCAGGATTTGGTGATGGTCGATGCACCGGCGGGCACTCCGCACAGTTACTTCGCTTTTGCAGACCGTTACAGCGGTTTTAGCATTTACACGCCCAATTATCAGGTGAAAGAGGAAAGCGACCGGGTGAAGTGGGTGCTCAAAAGTAACAAAGCGGCAGAACCTGAACCAGCCCCCGTGCCCGAACCGACTCCGTTACCAGAGCCAGCGCCGGAACCGACGCCCGCGCCTGAGCCAGTGCCAGCCCCCGAGCCCGAACCGACCCCGGTACCAGAGCCAGCGCCGGAACCAGAACCAGCGCCTGAGCCAGTGCCTGAGGTAACCCCTGAGCCAGCACCGGAGCCCGAAGCGACCCCTGCACCGGACGTCACGGCTGATCCTGACGCTCCCTCTTCACCAGCAGAAAACCAGGAGGCTGAGAATGCGAATGCCGCCGAAAACACCGAAGCCGGAGCTGCAGTAAACGCTGAAGAAAAGGCGAAAGGTGAGGCAGAAACAAAAGAAAAAGCCGAAGCTAATGAGAAAGCAAAAGCAGAAGCGGAAGCCCGGAAAAAAGCCGAAGAGGAAGCACGGAAAGCGGCTTTTAACCCGGATGACTGGTTCACTATTTACGATAATCAGCCACTGATCCAGCGCACGCGTGCCCTGATGGCATCACGTCAGTACATATTTAGCGAAGCTGTCAGCCAGTTACATAAACGCACCGACACTCTGCGCGCCTCACCAGACAGCCCAGGTTCATGGGCTTCTATTGAACAGCGGAAAGGCCGCTTTCTCGGGCTGGAAACCACTCAGCAGACCCTGAATATCGGCTGGGATACCCGCAGTGAGACGCAGACTGCAGGTATCAGCGCCAGCTACACCCAGGGTGAGGTGAAAGGGGAGGGCCATGAAAAACACCGGCTGGGTACAGTCGGCCTCTATTATGCCTGGCAGTCTGATAGCGGGGGATTTATCGATGCGGCCAGTCGCTATCTCTATCTCGGCCAGACGTTATCGCTGGATCCGACGCTGAACATCAGCGGCATCAGGAAAGAGAGCCATATGCTCGCTGGCAGTCTGCGCAGCGGCTACCGGTTCGGGCTGGCTGGCGATACGTTGTTTATTTCACCTTACGTGGGCGTCAGTGGCGGTGTGATGTCCGGCTATACGCTCAAAGGCAAAGATGCCGATGTTTCGCTAAGTTCATCAACGCCTTATTTCACCACAACCGGGATTATGGCGCAGAAACACGGACTGGGTTCCTGGATGCCAGCGATCAATCTGAGCGCGAGTATTGAGTATCAATATTCACCGGGCAAAAACGGTTCGACCACCACGCTCTCGGACCGGCAATCAACCCGTCACTACAGCGCCTGGTCTGACAACCGTTATCGCAGCAGCGTGAGAGTGCAGGGAGCGATTGCGCCTGGCCTCTCGCTCATCACCAGCATTGAGAGCAGTTTTGGCGGAACATTTAAGACGGATTACAGCGGTCAGGTCGGTCTGGCCTGGCATTTCTGATACCGCGCTTTAAACACAGAGCATCACCGCTGTTCAGCGTGATGCTCTGTTTTTTTATGCAGCGCAACCCCTACTCAGCACACCAGCCGCCATACTTCAGCCGGCACTTCGCTGTAAGTCTCATTCATAATCAGTTCCGCTTTGCGATGATCATACGCCCCTTCGAAAGAGGAGAGATCGTCAGAAGGGAGTTTTTTCCGCATGTAACTGGTTACGATCTCCAGAATATCGGTTGACGGGCAATTTCTTAATTTATTCAGATAATAGACTTTATTCATAAAATTTTGCTGAATTTAACCTGTAGAAATGAGCTGAAGCGCGGTCTTCACTTTGGCTAAGCTGACTCGCGGTAATATCTAAACCATCAGAAAATAATGTGACTCCTGACAGCCGATATTTCTGTTCACTCTCACCATTAAGGCATCAGATGTCTGTGATTGCCTTTTAGATCTCAATGAAACGATCAGATGGAAGAGTGTGAATTCATATTTACTCATCGAAGCTAAGCGTAATTCGCAGGCCTGAAGCGGCTAGCTTCTGCTGCGCTCAGCACGACCATAGTCCCATAACAGAGTAAACAGCCACGTATAAACCAGAAAAAAGATCACAAGGCCACATTCCAGTTTCAGCGCAGCGAGCAGCGAAATATCCAGCCACCATGCGGCAAAGGGGATTAACACCCATAGCAGCCCCGCCTCAAACAAAACGGCATGCAGGCAGCGTATCCAGCCGTTTTTTTTAAATCCGACTCGCAACTGAACGCTGTCAAACATCAGGTTGAACAGATAGTTCCATCCCATCGCCAGCGTAGATGAGGCCAGGGTTAATAGTGCTGACTGTGCAGGCGCAGCCGAGGCCCAGATCATCAGAATAATAAAAACCAGAATATTAGCGACGACTTCAAAAATAACCGCGTACAGCACTCTTTCCGTTCGGGTACGCACCGGCAATGACTCGTATTCCAAATCAGACTCTCAATAATCAGTCAGGTTCTGCGACGGATGCCCGGCGTTGCAGAATAACCCGGTGGTCACATGACGCTGTACAGACACCCCGAATACCGTTGTTTCAAAACGGTGAGAATGTAGCATCGCCTTTTCTGAATGTGAAAGGCCGGGGGGGGGATCGCCCTTAAAATCGCGATTCTGATTAGTATTTATCAACTTTTATAGCCGCCAATTTTTAATGACGGAGTAATCTTTCGTCGTCCGGGCAATCACAACGCCATGTTCCTGGTCGGCTGATTTATCGGTAATCGGCACGGCAGGCAAACGTCGCTTCAGGCATCTGCACGTCTTTGTCCTCTCATATTCAGAAAAATAATAACAGGCTGCACTTCCGGTGAAACTTTAAAATATCAATGGGAGTTCATATAGATTTATATTTTAAAATTTACAAATAATTTAGTTTTAAATGTTGAATGAGCGGTGTCAGGGCGCTGTATAACGACACGCTGAACGGCGCTCAGCCTGCGGCAGGGACGGATACTTCAGCCCTGAGGTCGTTGAACTGAAGCGGTTTCTCACGCATGGCCTTCTGTCAGAAGAAGGGCAATTGCAGTCGGGCCAGGCAGGCTGAAAAAAATAGTGCTGTTTTTATCGAATAGAAATCGCTGCTGAGCTGTTTACTACAGAGTGCTGCAACCGCGCACGGTATCCGGCAGGCGTCAGCGTCTGCCCCACAGCCCCGATGAGGATAAATGATGACAACGCGCTCTGGTATTTCTCTGTTTGCTGTCCCGGCACTGTTACTGATGCTGCACGCGCCGCTGAGCATGGCGATGGGCGATAACGACAGCGAGAAAAAAACGCCCAATTGCCCTAAAGGCCAGGTCTATGACAGTCAGACTAAAAGCTGCGTGCCCGAAAAGACCAGCAGGCTGAGTGACAGCGATAAAACGCGCTACGCGTATCATCTGGCGAAAAAGGGTGAGTATCAGGCGGCGCTGAACCTGCTGGATACGCTGAAAAATCCCGATACCCGTGAAGCGTGGAACTATCGTGGCTATGCCACCCGTAAGCTGGGGCGCACGGATGAAGGAATAGGCTATTATCAGCGCGCAATTGCACTCGATCCCCGTTACGCTAAGGTGCGTGAATATCTGGGTGAAGCCTGGCTGATCAAAGGGCGTCCGGATCTGGCGCGCGAGCAGCTGAAAACGATTGCCGGCATCTGTGGCACAGAGTGCGAGGAGTATCGCGATCTGCAGGCCGCCATTCAGGGCCATCCTGAGGTCTGATCCGGCAGGGAGGAGCGTAAAATCACTCACAGCGACATCCGTCACCATCTCGCAGAGCACCTGACCCGGCTCTGGCGTTACGGCTATGTGCTGTCACACGATCGTGACCTGGCAGAAGAGCTGGTGCAGTCAACCTGCGTACGCGCGCTGGAACGCAGCGCGCAGTTCACGCCAGGCACCCGCATGGATCGATGGCTCTTCTCAATCCTTCACTCCATCTGGATCAGCGATCTGCGGGCGCGAAAGGTCCGCCAGGGGCAGGGATTTGCCGACCCCGATGTACTGCTGGCCAGTGACACCCACGCTCTCAGCGATGATAACCGCCAGTTCAGGCGCATTATGCAGCAGGTTAACACCTTACCGGAGGCGCAACGTAATGCGCTGTTTCTGGTTTACGTTGAAGGACTGACCTATCAGGAGGCGGCAGAAACGCTCTGCGTCCCGATTGGCACCATTATGAGCCGTCTGGCCGCCGCCCGGGCCACACTGGCCAGGCAGCCGTCGATCGCGCCCGCACCGCTGGAGAAACGGCGATGAGCAGAGAAACGTTTACGCCACCCTGGCGCGATGAAGCCATTGTCGCCTGGCTGGATGGTGAGATGACGCCGCAGGAAGCCGGACAGTTTGAACAGGCACTGGCTGGTGATCCCGAACTGATCCGGCGGGTTGAGCAGTTCCGGCAAAGCAGCCTCGACTTCGGGCAGGCATTTGCCCCGCTGCTGGAGCAGGCGCCACAGGCCAGAATGGCCGAACGACTGGCGGCCATCATGCCACCGGCACCTGCCAGAACCTATAGCCGCCGCGCCCTGATTGCCGCTTCACTGAGTTTTCTGCTGGTGGGCAGCGGCATCGGTCTGCTGGCCAGACCGGGCGAAGAGAGGGAAGATGAAAGCCAGAATATCCGCGATCTGGAAGCGCGCTATATGTCGCTTTACAGTGCTGAAACGCTGGCCGATCTGCCGGATGATGGCGCCCTGTTGCAGAAGGGGCTGGACCGGACCCGGCTCGATTTAGGCTTACAGCTGCACCCGCAGCAGCTGCGCCTGCCGGGGGCTGAACTGAAAATGGTCAGGATCCTGCGCTATGAACGGACATCAATCGCGCAGATCGCCTGGCTGCACGCGGATTACGGCCCGATGGCGCTCTGTATCTCACCGGCCCCGCATGGCCGGGAGGCGATTGCGCGTGAACAGCGGCATGGAATGGCGCTGGCCTGGTGGAACCGGAATGGCTTCCAGTATGTGCTGATTGGCCGCAATCCGGCTCACCAGCTGGCGGCCATCGCTACCACCCTGCAGGCCGCGCTCGCCTAGTCTGGCTGCGCCTTCAGCGGAGCGGGGCGTTTACCTGCGCGGCAATCGCCAGCGCAATGTTCACCCGGTCATCGACCACCCCGACCAGCCGATCTACCCGGAACGCGGTGCGGGAGATCGCGGTCGATGCGTGCAGAGCCAGTGCGCGTGAAGCCGGATCGATCGCCTCACCGCTGTCGAGCGAGGCGAGCATCATCACCGGCCGGCTGACTTCTTTCACCGTCAGCACGCCAAAAATCCGGTACTGACCGCCACCCAGCGCGACGACGCGGCTGCTGACGAAGTGAATCTGCGGATAGTGCTCCGCATCAAAAAACAGATCGCTCTTCAGCTGCCAGGTGAGCAGGCTGTTAGACGCCACCAGCGTGCCGACCGGAATACTCACTTCGACATGGTTATCACGGTCGTCATCCGGATTGAGTATCACGGTTCCGGTTACACCCTGCAGCCTGGCCTGCGAAAAATCGTGACCGAAAGCACGCCAGGAAAGACCAATGGTTGTTTTATCCGGAATAATGGCATAGGTCCTCGGTGCGGCATAAATCACCGGGCTTAACAGGGCAAGCAGAGCGTATAAACAGGCGGCACGTATCATCACTATTTTCTCTTTTTCTGGCAGACCCAACGTTAACGCCTGACTCCGCGATTCTATTCAATTTTTTAGCACTGTTTTTACGTTGCGGGTACATTTTACTGGAAAGATATTAACTGAGAGACATCTCATTTCACCAGAAAATGACGATGCATGTGAGGTCATAAAAAGAATAATCGTAAATATTAAGATTATATTAAGACGTTTGTATTAAAGCGGGGCTTTCGGGCACACACGATGCTGCTGCTTTCCGGCGCTCATGTCGCGACTCACCGGCACAGACAGGCGTATAAAAATCAGTGACCTGAAACACGGTATCGGGTGCGGTCTTTTTCGTCTGCCACCTTTCCGGCGGCTGTTACCGGTAAAATCTGCTGATTTATAAACACATTATCAATAAAACAAAAAGAGTGGTGATAAGCGGGATTATCTGCAATCTGTGAGTGAACTTTTTCGAAAATCCCTGATGTACTTCCCATTGATTTTATTGTTATACACGCTATCCATTTAATGTTCAGTTAACTTTCGTGCGGTAGTTTGTATTAGCAGTTCGGTAACATCAATTCCATAACGGGGATGTATGAGCTTGATAACACAATTGCCGGGCGTGAATAAACCGCTATTTGAATCCTTTTTCCGGCGTTGTGCCTGATTAAAACGCGCGACAGTTTATAGGTTTGATCTGCAGGAGTTTTAGCATGGATTTTTTGCCCTTTTCCCGCCCTTCGTTCGGTGATGAAGAGCTGGCTGCGGTTAAGGCCGTATTTGAGTCGGGATGGATTACCACCGGAGCAAAATGCGCCGAACTGGAGCAGGCTTTTGTTCTGCTGACCGGCAATCAGCACGCCATTGCGGTGAGCTCTGCCACGGCGGGGATGCATGTCACGCTGATGGCCATGGGAATCGGGCCGGGCGATGAAGTGATCACCCCCTCCATGACTTGGGTCTCTACCCTGAACCTGATTACGCTACTCGGCGCCACACCGGTTATGATTGATGTCGATCCTGACAACCTGATGGTGACGCCGGAACAGATTGCACAGGCAATTACCCCCCGGACGCGCGCCATTATTCCGGTGCATTATGCCGGTGCCCCCGCCGATCTCGACCCGATTTATGCGCTGGCTGAACAGCATGGCATCGCCATTATTGAGGATGCCGCCCACGCCGTGGGCACCACCTATCATGGCCAGCCGATAGGCTATCGCGGCACGGCGATATTCTCTTTTCACGCCATCAAAAACATCACCTGCGCAGAAGGCGGCCTGGTGGTGACGGATGACGCCGCGCTCGCCGATCGCATTCGCAGTCTGAAATTTCATGGCCTGGCGGTCGATGCCTTCGATCGCCAGACTCAGGGACGGCTGCCGCAGGCGGAAGTGATGATGCCGGGCTTCAAATACAATCTGCCGGATATCAGCGCGGCGATCGCGCTGGTGCAGCTGCAGAAACTGCCGGGCTTTATCGCCCGCCGTCGCGAGATTGCGGAACGCTATCTGGCTGCGCTGCGCACGCTGCCGTTTACGCCGCTGTCACTGCCCGACTGGCCCCATGAGCATGCGTGGCATCTGTTTATTATCCGGGCAGATGAACAGCGTTGCGGCCTGTCACGCGATGCGCTGATGCAGGCGCTGAAAGCGCGAAACATCGGCAGCGGTCTGCATTTCCGTGCCGCTCATACCCATAAATATTACCGCAACCACTATCCGGATCTGTCGCTGCCCGCCAGCGAACGCAACAGTCAGCAGATGTGTTCGATCCCGCTGTTCCCGTCCATGACGGATCAGGATGTTGAGCGTGTGATTCAGGCTCTGCATGACATTGCCGGAGCCTGAGATGCGCGATATTCAACCTATTAATATGCTTTCCGTGGTGATCCCGGTCTACAACGAAGAAGAGAGTCTGCCGGAGCTGTTACAGCGCACCGGCGCCGCCTGCGACACCCTCGACCTGGCGTATGAAATTCTGCTGGTGGATGACGGCAGCAGCGACCGTTCAGCCGAACTGATCGAACAGGCTGCTACTGTACCCGATAGCCGGATAAAGGGCGTGCTGCTCAACCGTAACTACGGTCAGCACTCCGCCATCATGGCCGGATTCAGCCAGGTTCGCGGCGATCTGATCATTACGCTCGATGCCGACCTGCAGAATCCGCCGGAAGAGATCCCGCGTCTGGTCGAGGCTGCCTGTCAGGGGTATGACGTGGTGGGCACTGTCCGGCAGCAGCGCCAGGACACCTGGTTCCGTCGTAAGGCCTCGCGCACGCTCAACCGGTTAATTCAGCGCGTGACCGGCAAAGCGATGGGTGATTACGGCTGCATGCTGCGCGCCTATCGCCGCCACATCGTCGATGCGATGCTGAACTGCCATGAACGCAGCACCTTCATCCCGATTCTGGCCAACACTTTCGCCCGTCACACGATTGAGCTGCCGGTGATCCATGCCGAGCGCGCCTTTGGTGACTCGAAATACAGTTTTATGCGGCTCATCAACCTGATGTACGACCTGGTGACCTGCCTGACCACCACGCCGCTGCGATTGCTCAGCGTGGTCGGCAGCCTGATCGCCCTCTCCGGTTTCGCTTTCTCGCTGGTGCTGCTCGTCCTGCGACTCTTCTTTGGTGCGGCGTGGGCGGGGGATGGTGTCTTCGTCCTGTTCGCTGTGCTGTTCATGTTTATCGGCGCCCAGTTTGTGGGTATGGGACTGCTCGGGGAGTACATCGGGCGCATTTATAACGATGTTCGCGCGCGTCCGCGCTATTTCGTTCAACGCATTGTTCAGGCTCCTGAAGAGCCTTCAGTACAGGATACTCAATCATGAAGACCCTCGTTTTCGCCTATCACGACATGGGCTGTGTCGGCATCAATGCACTGCTGAAAGCAGGCTACGAGATCACCGCCATTTTTACGCACAACGATGTGGCGACCGAAAATCCGTTCTTCGGCTCGGTAGCGCGTCTGGCGGCAGAGCACGGCATTCCGGTCTACGCACCGGACGAGGCAAATCATCCGATCTGGCTCGACCGCATCCGCACGATGGCGCCAGAGATGATCTTCTCCTTTTACTATCGCAATCTGCTGAGCGATGAGATCCTGCAATGTGCTGAAAAAGGGGCCTTTAACCTGCACGGCTCGCTGCTGCCGAAATACCGTGGCCGCGCTCCGCTGAACTGGGCGCTGGTGAACGGCGAGCGCGAAACGGGCGTGACGCTGCATCGCATGGTGAAGCGTGCCGATGCCGGGAATATTCTGGCTCAGCAGAAGGTTGACATTGCGGAGCAGGACAACGCGCTGACGCTGCACCGTAAACTGACCCAGGCTGCGGAGCAGTTGCTGGACGACGTGCTGCCTCGCCTGCGTCAGGGAGACGTCGCAGAGTGGGCGCAGGATGAGAGCCAGGCGACCCGCGTGGGTCGTCGTACGGCAGAAGATGGCCGTATCGACTGGAATCAGCCCGCCGAAGCCATCCACAATCTGGTCAGAGCGGTCACCGATCCCTGGCCTGGCGCGTTCGCCTTTGCCGGTTCGGTCAAATTTATCGTCTGGAAGAGCCAGGTTCATCCTCAGCAGCATCAGGCGAAGCCTGGCACGGTGATCTCTAAACAGCCGTTCCTGATCGCCTGCGGTGAGGGCGCGCTTGAAATCCTGACCGGGCAGTCTGAGCATGGCGTGTACATGAACGGCAGCCAGCTGGCGCAGAGCCTAGGCATGGTGCCGGGCGCGCTGCTCTATTCCAAACCGCAATCCGTTCTGCAGCGTCGTACCCGTGTTCTGATCCTGGGCGTCAACGGCTTTATCGGCAACCATCTTACAGAGCGACTGCTGCAGGATGAGCATTTTGAGGTCTACGGGCTGGATATCAGCTCCGACGCCATCAGCCGCTTCCTCGATCACCCGCGCTTCCACTTTGTGGAAGGGGATATCGCGATCCACTCAGAATGGATTGAGTATCACATCAAAAAATGTGACGTCATTCTGCCGCTGGTGGCGATCGCCACGCCGATCGAATACACCCGTAATCCGCTGCGCGTCTTTGAGCTCGACTTCGAAGAGAACCTGAAAATCATCCGCGACTGTGTGAAATACCAGAAGCGTATCATTTTCCCGTCCACCTCTGAGGTGTACGGCATGTGTACGGACGACAGCTTCGATGAGGACACCTCTAACCTGGTGGTGGGGCCGATTAACAAGCAGCGCTGGATCTATTCGGTTTCCAAACAGCTGCTGGACCGCGTCATCTGGGCCTACGGCGAAAAAGAGGGGCTGCGTTTTACCCTGTTCCGTCCTTTCAACTGGATGGGGCCGCGTCTGGATAACCTCAATGCGGCGCGCATCGGCAGTTCCCGCGCGATTACGCAGCTGATCCTGAATCTGGTGGAAGGCTCGCCCATCAAGCTGATTGATGGCGGCAAACAGAAGCGCTGCTTCACCGATATCCGGGATGGCGTGGAAGCGCTGTTCCGCATCATCGAAAACAAGCAGCAGAACTGTGACGGACAGATCATCAACATCGGTAATCCGGACAACGAAGCCAGTATCAAAGAGCTGGCCGAGCAGCTGCTGTCGAGCTTCGAGCGTCATCCGCTGCGCAGTCAGTTCCCGCCGTTTGCCGGCTTCCGCGAAGTGGAGAGCAGCAGCTACTACGGCAAAGGCTACCAGGATGTGGAGCACCGTAAACCGGCTATCCGCAACGCCCGCCGCTTACTCGGCTGGACGCCAACCGTCACGATGGATGTCACGATCGACAATACGCTGGACTTCTTCCTGCGTACCATTGAGCAACAGGCTGACAAGTGATGAAAAAGATTGGTCTGCGGATTGACGTAGATACCTGGCGCGGCACGCAGCAGGGTGTGCCGACGCTGCTGGCGCTGTTTCAGCGTCATGCGGTGCGGGCCAGCTTTTTCTTCAGCGTCGGGCCGGACAACATGGGCCGCCATCTCTGGCGGCTGATCAAACCGGCTTTCCTCATCAAGATGCTGCGCTCCCGCGCAGCATCGCTCTATGGCTGGGACATTCTGCTCGCCGGAACGGCCTGGCCAGGCAAGCAGATGGGACGCGGCCTGCGGCATATCATTCAGGATACCGCCCGCTATCACGAGATGGGGCTGCACGCCTGGGACCATTTTGCCTGGCAGACGTGGGCGGGTGTCTGGCCGCAGGATAAGCTGGTTGAGCAGATCGCGCGTGGAACGGAGACGCTGAGTGAGATCCTGGGCCATCCGGTCAGCTGCTCGGCGGTGGCCGGCTGGCGCGCCGATGGCCGGGTGCTCGCGGCCAAGCAGGATTTCTGCTTCCACTATAACAGCGACTGTCGCGGCACCGGCCCCTTCCGGCCCCTGCTGCCGGACGGACAGATCGGCACTGTTCAGATCCCGGTGACGCTGCCGACATGGGATGAAGTGGTTGGCCGCGAGGTCAGCGCAGAAGGCTACAACGACTATATTCTGGCGAAGATGCTGGCTGCGGATGAGGGGGCGGTTTACACCATCCATGCTGAAGTGGAAGGCATTATCGGCGCCCCGGACTTTGACCGGCTGCTGACGGCGGCGGCCCGCCACGGCATTCAGTTCTGCCCGTTAAGCGAGCTGCTGCCCGCCGATCTGAACACCCTGCCGCTGGGCCGGGTTGTCAGAGGAGAAATCGCCGGCCGGGAAGGGTGGCTGGGTTGTCAGAAACTCACTGAAGAGGCGAACTAGTGCGGATACGTAACAACACGACGTGGTTACTTTTTTTCAGCTTTTTTATCCTTTATTACCTGCTCCCGCCGATGTTCCGCGATCTCTGGCAGCCCGATGAGACCCGCTATGCGGAGATCAGCCGGGAGATGCTGGCAAGCGGAAACTGGATCACGCCACACTTCTTCGGCCTGCGTTACTTCGAAAAACCGGTGGCCGGTTACTGGATCAACTCGCTGGGACAATGGCTGTTTGGCCATAACAATTTTGGTGTGCGGGCGGGATCGATCGTCTCCACGACGGTCACCGCGCTACTGATTTACTGGCTCGGCAGGCGGCTGTTTGGTTCTGCACGCACCGCCGTAGTCGGCAGCGTGATATTCCTCAGTTCGCTGCTGGTCTACGGTGTCGGCACTTATGCGGTGCTTGATCCCATGCTGATGCTCTGGCTGGCAGCGGCGATGTGCAGCTTCTGGCTGGCGACGGAGGCCAGCGGCCGCGCCCGGCGCGCGGGGGGGTATCTGCTGCTGGGCCTCGCCTGCGGCATGGGCTTTATGACCAAAGGTTTTCTGGCGCTGGTGGTGCCGGTTCTGGCGATTCTGCCCTGGACAATCTGGCGGCAGCGGCTGCGGGAACTCTTCTGCTATGGTCCGCTGGCGCTGCTCTCGGCAGCGGCGATCAGCGCTCCCTGGGCGCTGGCTATCCATCATCAGGCACCCGATTTCTGGCACTACTTCTTCTGGGTGGAGCATATTCAGCGCTTTGCAGAGGAGAATGCGCAGCATAAAGCGCCTTTCTGGTATTACCTGCCGATTCTGCTGCTCGGCACGCTGCCGTGGCTGGCCCTGCTGCCTGGTGCGTTAATGATCGGCTGGCGTCAGCGTCAGCAGCACCCTGGCGCGCTCTATCTGCTGAGCTGGACGGTGATGCCGCTGCTCTTCTTCAGCCTGGCAAAAGGCAAGCTGCCGACCTATATCCTGCCCTGTTTTGTGCCGCTGTCGCTGCTGATGGCGCACTATGGTCTGAACACGGCACAACGGGCAGGGCGGGCATTAACCGTCAACGGCTGGATTAACCTGATTTTTGGCATTCTGACCGTGGCGACGGTCCTGCTGGTGCTGGCCCCCTGGAGTCTGACACATCATCCGCTGTTCGCCCCGCAGGAGAAACTCAAGCTGGGACTGGCGGCACTGGCGTTTCTGGTCTGGGGCGCGGTGGGCGCGTACAGCTGCCGATCTTCCCGGCACCGCTGGCTGGCGTCGGCGCTTTGCCCGCTGGGTGTGGCGCTGTTAATCGGCTCTGCTATCCCGGCAAAAATCCGCGACGCTAAGCAACCGCAGAGCTTTGTCTCAGCTATGAGTGATCGCCTGGCGGCCAGCCGCTTTATCCTCGCGGATAACCCCGGTGTGGCCTCTGCCGCAGCGTGGCATCTGCACCGCAGCGATATCGGTTTCTATGACGCCAGAGGCGAGCTGGAATATGGGCTGAGCTATCCTGATGCGCAATCCCGCTTCGTTTCTGCGGCGGACTTCAGCCACTGGCTGGACGAGCATCGCCGTCTGGGCAGCGTGTCACTGCTGCTGCTGGTCGATTCAGTTCACAGCGATATCGGCGAGGAGGTCCCGGTGCCGGATGCGGTGTATCGTCAGGGCAGGCTGGTTGGCCTCTACTATAGCCAGATGAAATGATGCTGCTGCTGATTGTGCTGGTCAGCCTGCTCAGTTGCAGCGCCCAGCTCTGCCAGAAGCAGGCGACCCATATGCTGTCACGCCAGGGGCGCTTAAGCTGGATTGCCCTCAGCGTGCTGCTGTTAGGTGTTGCCATGCTTCTCTGGCTGCGGGTGCTGCAGCAGGTGCCGGTCAGCCAGGCCTATCCGATGCTGAGCCTTAATTTCATTTTCGTCGCGCTGGCCGGACGCTTTATCTGGCGCGAGCGGCTGACGCTGCGCCAGATCGCGGGCACGTTGCTGGTGGTTACCGGAGTGGCACTGATGGCGAGTCAGCTATGAAAGGGTATGGATGGGTGGCCTGTAGCGTGTTGCTGGTTTCCGCCGCGCAGTTAATGATGCGCTGGGCGATGCCGCGGCTGCCCGATGTCAGCAGCCTCCTGTCGCTGCCTGCGGTGGCTATCCTGCCCGCCCTGATGCTGCTGGCCGGGCTGGGGGCTTATGGTGTCTCGATGCTCTGCTGGATCCAGGCGCTGCACTTTTTCCCCCTCAACCGGGTCTATCCGCTGCTGAGTCTCAGCTACGTACTGGTGTGGCTGGTGGCTGTCAGCCTGCCGGTGTTTCAGGAGGCTTTCAGCTGGCAGAGTCTGGCCGGTGTGGTGATGATTGTCGCTGGCCTGCTCTGCATCGTAATTAAACCCTGACGGAGGACGGGTTAATATTTTCGCACTGTTTTCACTTTCTGTTATCGTTTCCGATCGGTCATTAACGCTTTTCTGATAGAGTGATTAGCGTTTTCATGATAAATATCCTTTTTATTATCGTTTTAAATAGATTGATAAAGGATCCCTCATGCTGGTCGGCTTCAGCGCGCTGCGCGAACGTTATGCTATTGAACTGGCGCAGCCTTTGCGCGTGCAGTCTGCCATCGGCACGGTACGATCCCGCCATGAAAGTCAGGGGCGGGTAGAAAATCACTATCCGCCTGGCTACCAGCCGGAAGATTCCTTTGCCGGTCACTTCGCCTTTGGCCTCAAATATGAAGAGATCCATCTTGAGTTCTTTGCCCGGCTGTTTACGGCCATCGGACCTGAACCACTGGAACAGTGGTGCCGTCAGGAGCCGTTTGGCCAGTATGCGCGCCGGGCCGGATTTCTCTATGAATGGCTGACCGGTAACCTGCTGGAGGTGCCTGATGTGAGCAATGGGGGTTATGTCGAGGCGATTTCATCCGGCGCTTATCTCACCCGTACCACGCTGAAGCGTAACCGACGCTGGCGCATAAACGATAACCTGCCGGGATCGGCAGATTTCTGTCCGCTGGTGCGCAGGACGCCTGCCGTGGAACAGGCGCTCGCCTTCGATCTGAACGAGGCACTCAGAGACCTGGACAATGCCTTTGGTACAGATGTCCTGATGCGCACCGCCAGCTGGCTGACGTTTAAAGAGTCGCGCGCCAGTTTTCTGATTGAAAAAGAGTCTGATCAGGGTGATCGCATTCAGCGCTTTGCGCATGTCATTGCACAGTATTGCGGTCAGCTTGACGATCCGCTCAGCGAAGAGAGTCTGCACACCATACAGCAGGGGATCCTCGGGCAGGATGCGCTGGGCCTGGGGCTGCGACGTTCACCGGTGTTTGTCGGACAGTCGACGATGCGCGAAGATATCGTCCACTATATTGCGCCACACTATGAGGATGTCCCGCGCTTTATGCGGGGCCTGAAAGCCTTTGAAGAGGCGACGCAGGGTGCCGCGCCGCTGGCCCGGGCGGGCGTTATCGCGTTTGGTTTCGTCTATATCCATCCGATGCGCGACGGTAATGGGCGTATCCATCGATTTCTCATCAATGACACGCTGAACCGGGATGGCGCAATACCGGATGGCGTGATCCTGCCGGTCTCCGCCACCATCACCAGCTCAATGGATTTCCGGGTCGGCTACGATCGTACGCTGGATCTCTTTTCTAAGAAGCTGATGCGACGCTATGCGGGCTGCTACCGTTTTGGCGAGCTGAAAACCTATCAGGACGGCACGCGAAGCAACTTTATTTTCAGCGACTATGAGGATGCCCGCTTTGCCTGGCGCTACCCCGATCTGACCGAGCATGTCCTCTATACGGGCAGAGTGATCGAGCATACCGTGCGAACCGAAATGGCCGACGAAGCGCGGGTGCTCGTTCTGTTTCAGCGTGCTCAGCAGCAGCTGAAGGAGGTCGTTGAGATGCCCGATCAGGATGCCAGCCGCATCATCCGGTCGCTGAAGGAGAATGGCTGGCAGGTCTCCGGCAAGCTGAAAAAAAACTTCCCGCTGTTTGAGGATGATGCCACCTCCCAGCGTATCGTCGAGGCGGTCAGATCGGCGTTTGAAACAGAACAGTGAGTGTGCACTACACCGCTGCACATCCATTGATGCGGCTCAGCAGAGCGGGGTGATCTCTGCAGCCAGCGCAACGATATCATCGACGACGCGATCCGGTGAGGGCGCCAGCGGATAGAGCGCCTGGCCCTGGCGGGCGACAAAGGCCGTTTTCATCCCAGCACATTTTGCCCCGCCGACATCCCAGCCATGCGCCGCCACCATCATGCAGGCAGACGCGGACTGGCCCATCTCCTTCATCGCCCACTGATAGACCCTAAGATCGGGTTTATAAACCTGAACCTGTTCCACGCTGAGAATACGGGTGAACAGGGGGGCCAGCCCGGCGGAACTCAGCTGCTTTTCCGCCAGCGCGGCAGAGGAGTTGGTAAGCGCGACCAGCGTATATCCCTGCTGCTGCAGAGCGGTCAGCCCTCTGGCCACATCCGGATAAGCAGGCATCGCGGCGATGATTTCGGCCAGCGGCGTTGCCTCCTCCGGCAGGGTGATACCGTATCGCGCGGCGGTCATCTCCAGTACGGCTTCGGCGATATCACCAAAATTGTGGAAGCTGCCGGTTACGGTCCCGACCAGCGAATGATGTAACACCGAGGTGAACCAGGCTTCGGCGCGCTCAGGCCTGTTACCAAGCCGCTGCGCCACCGCCTGATTCAGTCCTGACGTATCCAGCAGAGTTTCATTAACATCAAAAAACAGCGTGCCGCTGCAGGGGGTAGAAGGATGGCTGTGGGTCATCTGACCTCCGGTTGCGTTGCCGCATCTGAAGGGTGCGGCGTCAGTAATAATGACAGAAGGTAGGTTATCCTGAGGGATTCCTCAAGGAGGGCTAAAGCGGAGAATGGCCGCAAGCAGTATCAAAAGCGGATAACCTGCCGATCGCTTCACCTGAAATTTGAGGTTATCTCATTAATCAGGTAGTCACCAAATGAGGCTAATCCAGGCTGCAATACAGCGTGCCTTAAATCTTTAACTAATAAAAAATTCAGCTTGTTGTAAGCTGACACACTTATAACACCCTCTCCAGGGTAGTGTGTTAATTACCCGGCACATTTAGAATTAATTCTATATTAATTGTTCCTCTAAAAATGCATTATTCTCCGCGTCGGAAGTCAAAATGCTCATTAACCTGACATTTTCTCCGTCTTCAGGAATAAATTTATTTAAGGTATAATAAAATGCGTGAATTGAATGTGATGGAAATTAATGAGGTTTCGGGTGCGGGCTTCTGGAGTGCAGTGAGCAGCGCGATTCTTCTGGGCGCTACCGGTTTCGCGGCAGGTGCAGCCTATGGCGGTATCCACGGTGGCGATCAGGGTGGTTTGCTGGGTGTAGGCGTCGTCGGCCAGCTTGTTGGCGTTATCGTTGGTCCGATTATCGGGGTTATCGGTGGCTCTATCCTGGGTGCAGTATTGGGCTGGAATGATCCTGATTCTGTCAATGCTATCGCCACCCAGTTCCTGAACAACTTTGTGAACGGCAATTTCAAATAAGTATTCTGTTCAGCAACAAGAAAATGCCTCACATTAAAGTGAGGCATTTTTATTTGGCAGTCATGGGTCTATTGCACTGATGATTCCTTTTCCAGAGAAATTTCTGATTTGCCTGAATGAGCCGCATCTGAGCTATTGCGATCGCGGGACAGACCGCGCCAGAAATCTATTCAGTCAGTGAAGAGATAAGCTTAAATGTCAGCAGATTTAACGCAGAGAAACAGAATTAAATTGCCTGTCATAAGCTGAATAACAGTATCTGTTAATCTGAGCAACTGTTTACGAAGGCTGGCATAAACGCTGACGTTATCAGACTAGAGAAGAAACCAGTTAACCTGATGACAAATTAAATCGCACAATACTAATTATGTTAAATATGGTGCAGAGTAACCCGTTTATGCCGCCGGTATGCGCCGGATGCCGAATCTCGTAACACCTTCTGCAGGCAGTCCGTTCAGATAATTCAGACATCGACGCCTCACAGCACAGAAAATTTGCCCGGCGCTAACGGAAAATCAATGACGCGTTATCTCTTTCAGGCACCGCCCTGCCGGGCTACGTGCGGCGGTCAGCGGATAGTTGACACCGGGGCCTTTTGTTCTGTGCAGCGTCACTCTTTATTTTTCTCAGGTTATTTCTGACCGATAAAAAAAGCCCCTGCAGCTTAGTGCTCAGGGGCTTTTTGTCACACCAGACGGATATTTATTTTTCTGGCATAGCTGAAGAGTGGTGCGTAGAAATTTTCCACTCTTGTCCATCCCAGACATAGGTAAATGTATAACGCGCGGTGACGTGTGAATTATCTTTAAAACTAAAGGTATAAACACCGGTATCGATCGCTTTATTACATCCAATCCTGATTGTGCGTGAATTAATTTTACCGGTCGGCCCCTTTTTAAGGAACGCCCTGAAATAGTCAACACGCTCCTCATCAGTCAGACGCACTTTGTTCGAGATAGTCGGCAGCAGAACCGCATCGCTGAGATACAGCTCCGACACTTTCGTCGCGTCTCCGGTTGACAAAGAATCATTCCATTTATCAAAAAGAGTAGCAATATCCTGCTCAGTCGTTTTAACACAGGTGACTGAATTTTTTGCCAGTGCAGCAGCAGGCGCACAGGATAAACCTATAAGGCACAAGGCCAGAAATTTTGCTTTCATTATTTTTTCCTGATTTTTGTCAAGAGTGATTGTCGTGGTCCACCAGTGACCTGACTTACAACCAGTGCTTAACGACGTTATAAAGAAATATTACGCGCCTTTTTTCCGCTTCGTCACTCAGGGTATTCACCGCATCGGATTTATCCCTTTACGCCAGAAAGTGATATACGGTCCTGGATAAGATAATCACCAGGATCGGCACGATGAACCTGGGTGGCAGCAAATGACGAGTCCGTCAGTCTGGCCACGAAATAACAGAAATTTTTTACGTAAACGCTCCGGTTCTGCACTAATTAAGAAGGAAATATAAAAAAACCACCCGAACTCGAATGAGAAAGTAGCGCATTAAATGCTAATCCTGAAACTTAAATCTGGATGTATGCCTGATTTAGTTATAAGCCCTGCCTTTTTCATTGAGTTAGTTTTTTATACTGGCATGGTGTGCGACATGTTAAGTATTAAAAGCAGTGATAGCTTCAGAATGCAGATAGCGGCCTTTAATTTAAGGGGTGGTGCGTAAGCACGTTTTGCACCTGAATGTGATAAACATATGCTCCTGTCGCATCTGCAGGGATGAAAGAATTAAGCAAATATTTCCGCAGATAATTAATCATCTTTATTAAAAGCGTGAATACGGTTTTGTATAAAAACCCAATTTTACCATCTCGCTGTTTATAGTTTGTTCACTGAAATGTGCGCAGATGCACGATCCCTCACCTTCCCTCCTCCACACGTTCAGCAGGATAGTTTTAAGAGCCCGAAAGCTGACTTCGTATAATTGTTCTTATACGAAGTCATGACAGCAACCAGACATCGGGTTATCATAAACAGCGCCTCAAAAGCGTACCCGAAAATGGCAACGCTACGTAAATTCTGCCGGGTTACGGCCCTGCAAACTTCTCAGAATTCATGTAGCGCGATCGCTGGCATTGCAGGTTAATAAGTGAGCAAAAATGCGTAAATCAGCACCACTAACGAACCTGACGGTGACCCGGAATAGTGATATCGCTGAACGGCTCAGACAGTTCGTTCAGGATAAAGAGGCTTTCTCTCCCAATACCTGGCGACAACTGATCAGCGTTATGCGGATCTGTCATCAATGGTCAGAAGATAATCAGCGCACTTTTCTGCCGATGAGCGCAGAGGATCTTCGCGACTATCTCGCCTTTCTGGCAGAGAGCGGTCGGGCTTCTTCAACCGTCACGTCCCACGCTGCACTGATCTCGATGTTACACCGTAACGCAGGTCTTGCTGTTCCCAACGCCTCACCACTGGTTTTTCGTGCGATGAAGAAAATAAACCGGGTGGCAGTGATAAACGGCGAACGGGCGGGCCAGGCGGTTCCGTTCAGACTAGGCGATCTGCTGCTGCTTGATCAGCGGTGGTCAGGTTCTGATAACCCGCAGTGGCTTCGCGACCTAGCTTTCCTGCATGTCGCCTATGCCACTTTGTTACGTATCAGTGAGCTGTCGCGATTACGGGTACGCGATGTCATGCGTGCCGCTGATGGACGAATCATCCTGGACGTTGCGTGGACAAAAACGGTTGTGCAGACCGGTGGACTGATTAAGGCACTCAGCAGTCGTTCAACTCAGCGTCTGGAGGAGTGGATGGAGGTCTCCGGACTGGCCGCCCATCCTGATGCCTATCTGTTTTGTGCCGTGCATCGATCCGGGCGGGCTCAGATTATGGAAAAACCAATGAGCACGCGGGCACTGGAGCAGATTTTCAGCCGGGCATGGGACATCGCCGGAAAATGTGGAGCGATCAAAGCCAATAAAAATCGCTACACCGGCTGGAGTGGCCACAGTGCCAGGGTCGGCGCAGCCCAGGATATGGCGGATAAAGGCTATCCGATTGCGCGGATTATGCAGGAAGGCACCTGGAAAAAACCGGAAACCCTGATGCGCTATATCCGGCATGTCGATGCGCATAAAGGGGCGATGGTAGAATTTATGGAGCAGATCGCCGACTCCGACGTCCCCGGCTGATACGACAGCCCCGTTTCAGGCTGAAGTTATCCACAGAAAAAGTGGACAGGCTGTGAGTAAACCGGTACAGAGGCGTACCGCCGTCTGCTGAGCATGCCACACATAGCTGATATTTCAGAGCGTTTACAGGACCAGGTGCCAGCGCGACTCAGGCTGCTCCAGCGTTTTTGATGTCGCTCCCTTTACCGCAAGGAAGTCCGTGTGGCGCTAAGTCGTATTAAGCCTGCATTATAGGGTTCAATGTATGCTCTTCAGTTAATAAGCTACTGTGAGTGGAAATGCTTCCTCAGGATGTTATTCACTGAGGATTTTTTCGCAGGCGGAAATCTATCTATCCATTTGTCATCAACGCAATGCACGAATTTAATCGTGCACGAATGACTACAATTTCGCTAAACTTTAACAGGTATTAACTTAAAACTGACGGAATGATTACTCTGAGGATCTATCGGCAGAACGTGCTATTCCAGAAGCGCAGGCTTGACTATGCTGGCTTTATATCAGCGATTTTAATAAAATTATAGCGCAATATGTTGATAATCTTCTCAATAAGAAGGAACGAGTGATGGGCAAATTTTTTGTGATGGCCGCTTTTGTTGCAGCAGCAGTTACCATGCTGGCGGGTTGTTCCAGTGACTATGTTATGCAGACCAAATCAGGTGAAATGATTGTTACTAAAGGGAAGCCGGAAATCGATAAATCGACCGGACTCGTAACCTACAAAGACGCGGGTGGCTACAAACACGAAATTAACCGCGACCAGATCAGTAATATGGTTGAGAAGTAAATCCAGCACACCCCACAGCGTATTCCGGTGTGGGGTTTTCTGCATCAGGATGTGAAGTTGATTATTGCTGGACTTCAATCTGCGTCCAGCCTTTCCTGTACATGCAATCTTTCACCAGAATATCACGGTTACTCTCGTTCTCATCGGTTGATGAGTAACTGGTGTCCGTGGTTTTATGCTTTTCATCTCTGGAGGTGTACTTACCTGTGATCTCGTTGTCAGGCGGTAAGTCTCTGAGTGCCTGCGCTTTACACTGCGTTTCCGCAATCTCTTCCTGCCGTTTGTCCATGCCCGGTTTAACCCACTGATAGTCAACGCAACCCGTCAGCGCTGTCAGGATTAGCGTTATCACAAGCGTCTTTTTCATAGCACCCACCCAAAGTCAGATTAACATAAGCTCTAATTAATAGAGTTCCCATTGGCAGAATGTTAACACAACTGGTGCGACTGGGTAGCCGCTGCAATCGTGAGAACAGTCACTTATTTCGGGCTGTTTCAGACGGATGACGGCAGCACTACCTCTTTTTCGTTAACGACGCTATCCCTTTTTCCGGCTCCATTTCTCAAAAAACGAGGGTTCTTTAACTGAATTGCAATCTGAGTCTATTTCCTCAGTAATCGTCTCTTCCTTTGCATGTTCGACAAGCCGCTTGAATCGTCGTTTAGTTTCTTTACCCGTTACGCTGCAATCTTCTGAATCGGCCAGAGAAACGGCGGCGCTGTAGGCGGCATAGCAGTCATCAATGGGATCAGGATGATTTTTGCAAACAGTGAAAACGGCATAAGCCCGCTCCGGATGGCTTTTGTAAAAAACGATCTCGGGTGAATTTTTCAGGCCAGAAATGATATCTGAAAGTACCATGACTGAAACAACAGCCAGCAGCATGACGCCTGTAAAAATAATAAACCTGAATTTCATTATCGCCCTTTTCTGCTACGACATCTTAATGACACTCTATATTGCGATCAGCGGTAGCCCGTTTACTTATACGCTACCCTGCATTTTCATCTGGCTGGTTAAAATAACCGATTTTTAACAAACCATACCTGTTTATTCCTGGAATTTATGGTAAATAAGGCGTTTCATTTTCTGCTAATCAGTCGGCAGTATATTTACTCTGCCCGGGGACGGCAAAAGAAGATAACGGTTCGTTTAACTTCGGCAGCCTGTCGCTGGCACAGAAGTCTCTGAACCGACGACAGGTAATAACAGATAAACCTGAGACGGGGGCCGTTTTTGCGTCTCACTCGCTCTTCAACAGCGCTGAACACTCTTTTTTTCTTAACTCACTGCGCAAGACCTTCCTGCTTCTCACAACCGCCGTGACAGCCGGAACACCCACCTTTCTCATTTTTGAGTATTATCGGCAGCGTAAAATGGCGACCCGCATGGCGCATTGCCAGCAGGATGATGCCGTTTACTGCCAGCACGCTCAGCAGACAGATCGCACTGTACGCGGGATGTTTCGCAAACGTCACCGTCTGATAAAACAGCGTGGCCGTGGTGTAGGCAATATTCAGCCCCCAGAAAAAGGAGAAGGTCATCCACGTCTTACCCGCTTCGCGTGCGATGGCACCCATCACCGATACACAGGGAACATAGAGCAGCACGAAGATCAGGTAGCTATAGGCCGCAAAACCACTGCCAAATTTAGCCGACATCACACGCATCGGACCGGATGCCATTTCGCCGTCGCCTTTGCTGGCATCAAGGGGGTGAGACAGCGCATCAATGCTGAACGCAGCAGACAACCCCGCCCGGGTCTCTGCCAGTGCGGCTTTCAGCTCACCGGGCAGATTAAACGTTTGTGGATCAAACGCGCTGCTCTGAAGCGCCTCCGTGGTATAAAGGCTGTTAAGGGTACCGACCACAACTTCTTTCGCCATGATGCCACTGACCAGGCCCACGGTAGCCTGCCAGTTATCCTCAGTCACCCCGATAGGTAAGAGTGCGGGAGTGATCATTTTACTGGTTGTTGCCAGCGCCGAATGGTTGATGTCATCCACAAGCCGGCCATTAAAGGCAAAGCTGCTCAGCAGGCCAATCAGCATACTCACCAGAATGATGACCTGTCCCGCACGTATCACGAACATCTTTAGTCGCTGCCAGGTCTGCAGCAGAAGGCTTTTAAGATGAGGCCGGTGATAAACCGGCATTTCCATGATGAACGGCGTGGCTTCTCCATCCAGCAGGGTGTGTTTAAGGATCAGGCCGGTCACGACTGCGACGACGATACCCAGCAGATAGAGCGAGAAAACCACGCTGGAGCTATGAACGTGAAAGAAGGTGGCGGCGAAAACTGCAAAGATGGCCAGCCGTGCGCCACATGACATGAAAGGCGCGATCAGGATGGTCAGCAGTCGCTCACGCGGCGTGTCCAGCGTGCGCGTCCCCATCACGGCCGGAACGTTACAGCCGAAACCGACAATCAGCGGCACGAAGGATTTGCCCGGTAGCCCCAGCGACAGCATCAGACGGTCCATAACAAAGGCGGCACGCGCCATATACCCGGAGTCCTCCAGAAACGCGAGGAACAGGAACATCAGGCCAATCTGCGGAATGATCGGCAGCACCGTATTGATCCCGGCCCCAATACCTTGTGCCAGAAAAACCGTCAGCCAGTCCGGGAAATGGCAGGTATAGCCCAGCCACTGCGCACCGTGAATAAATATCGCTACCGAGCTGCTGTCAAACAGGGGCTGCAGTGCGGCCCCGATATTGATGGAAAGCACGAACATCACGTACATCACGGCCAGGAATATCGGAATGCCGAGCCAGCGGCTCAGAACGACTTTATCAATCTGTTGGGTCAGCGTGGCCGGCAGAGCCTGATCGATGTTACTGACGGCGGTGCAGATGGCACTGATGGCACGAAAACGGTAATCGGCAATCTCCACGCCCGGGTCGCCCCCCGCCTGCGCCATGACTTCGGGCAGATGCGGCAGCAGTGCCGGACAGAGTTTCTGGCTATTAATATCGCCCTCCAGCAGCTGTAGCGCCAGCCAGTAACCTTTCCGGGAAGCGATCTCAGCAGGCATCAGCTGGCAGAGCTGCTCAACTGCTCTTTTAATCGCTGGCGGATAAGAGATCGGTTGCGGAGCCTGATAAATATGAGGCTGATCGATCATCGCTTTAAGACGGGCAATACCCTCACCTTTTGTCGAGGTCAGGGCGACGACCGGACATCCCAGCCGGGCCGACAGCGCAGCGACATCGATAACGATGTTCTGGCTGGCAGCGATATCCTGCATATTCAGGGCGACAATGCAGGGCACACCCAGCGCGAGTAACTGCAAAGTCAGAAACAGATTGCTTTCCAGACTTGACGCGTCGACAACATTAATCACCAGATCGGCGTTATCCTGAAAGAGATACTGACAGGCGATGCTCTCATCAATTGAGCTTTCAGCGGATAGCGTCGTCAGCGAACGGGTGCCTGGTAAATCGATGAGCCGTACATCGGAACGTGCCGTGAAAAATTGACCCTCTTTGCGCTCAACCGTGACGCCAGCCCAGTTACCGACCCGTTGACGGGCCCCGGTAAGTTGGTTGAAGAGCGTTGTTTTACCGGTGTTAGGATTGCCAATTAACCCAATGGTTATCTTTTTCATCAGACAATCTCCTGCAGGATGATGTCGGCCAAATCACGCTGTCGCACTGCCAGACTGACACGACGGGTACGAATCTGCACCGGGTCGCCCAGGGGTGCCACACGAATAATGTCGATTGTGGCGCCCGGTAAGATGCCCATCGTCAGCAATTTCTGGCGCCAGGCGGCATTAACCGAAGAGCGATAGCCAAGAATCCGGTAAGTACGGCCCATATTTACTGTCATTTCACGCCCCGCCTCTCTGTAAGAAGCACTTATTCTATAAATGATAAGCGTTTCGATTTTTGATCTGGCATCCTGGCAACGGAGAAAATTGTCGCCAGCGTCAATAACAGCTCAACAGGCGGTGAATAAAGGCAGTCAGAGGTGCGATAACGGAGTGGCATAGGAGAGCTGACGCACGGCCCTGACGAAACGAGAATCAATTTAGTTACATCATACAGAGCCGCTTAAACTTCCTTACGGCCCTTCGGGCCGCGGCGGGCGGCTTGTCAAAGAGCACTCGGATTTTCGGATCGGCTCCATTCAGGTTTTAGGCACGGGTTTACAGAACTATTAAGGGTTGAGGTCACAATAAATAGGGTGTTGTAACTAATCGCCTCTGCTTTTGTACAAAACTCAGACGATATCTGATAACACTTACCCTCCCGGCTACTTTGAGTGAATGACACAGATTCGCAGGTAATGGTCCCGCCAGTGTCTGACTATCAGAGCCCCTGTGCAGCCGGGTTTCTGATCTACTGTGGTGATTCCTCTGCTGCCCGGCTCTGCAGGGGATTCACTGAAGAGTGCAGCCAGATTGAAGGTCAGGATTATGCTGTACTTTAATGTCACGTAATGGCAGGGACAGTTTCCACCTCCCTCTATGCCTTTCCGGTTTCTCTCAGTTCTCCGTCGGGATGAACCTTGTCGCCTGGTGGGGCCTGATTGCTCCAGCAGGCGGTAGTCATCGATATTTATTCCTGAGCATTACTGAATACATCGCGGTGAGATTCTTCTTTGGCTATAAAAAGATAAAATAGTCGGGATTAACAACCAGGATAAACAATAAACAAGTCATTAATTTTTATGGTGCAGTTTTAACCTGTTATTGAATTTGACAATCATTAAAACTCAGTGGTCTGATATTGAGAAAAAAAAAGCTTCGGTTATCTGGCCGTTCGACGCTAATATTTTCCTGCATAAACGCATCCCAGTCTTAAAAGTTTTATTCGACAATTTTGCTCGTTGAGTATTTTTATTGATTACGACCACTCTTCGGAGTGGTTTTTTTTTACTCTATGCCGCCAAAAAAACTGCCTGTCTGGATAGGCTGTTTACCGGCAAAGCTCCGGATTGCGTATCGGATTTTTCATGAGGCTGTGTTGTCGGCATGAGGCGTAAATTCTGTGAGGGGATAGGCGGAATTTCAATCGGAAAAGGTACTGATGATCTCAGGGCTGACTGTATCCCATTAGCAGTAGAGGATCTAAGGCTCACTGCTTGAGCCTTAGAATATAACGAAATTAGTTCAGACGCCGTGCGTCAGCCTGCGCGTCCTGCAATTCCATTTTTGCGGATTCAAGTCTGCGTTTTTTCTCTTCAACCCTGCTGCTCTTCTTTCTGATTTTGTCGATACCTCCCTCTGCTTTTGCTTCTTTCAGCTCCAGCTGGGCCTCCTGAAGTTCAAGCTCCGCCTTTTTTACCTCTCTCACGCGCTGGCCGACATCGCGAGAAGCACGTCTTGCCTGGCGGTCGTCAGAACAGTATGTCTGTACTTTATCACGGGCAATGTTGAGTCGGGCAACGGCCGCACTATCCCCACGGCTTTTGGCCAGTTCCGTTTTCGTCGAAATATCGGCCAACTGAACCCGACAGGTATCTGTCGCCGCAAATCCTGCAAACGGCAATGAGGCAAGTGCCGCCAAAATGATTGTCTTTCTCATATGTTAAATCCCTTTTAAAACAGACCATTCAGTTTATCTGCCATCAATATATTTAAATAAACAAAACCCACAAAGATTAACTGAAACATGACATTTCTATTTTATTTCACCCTTATTCCCACCTCTTGCTGAGAAAATAAAAAAACAATACGGAAAGGTATTGCCTCTTCATAGTACTGATATTTAAAAATGACCCGCACCTGCCCTTTCTGCGCTGTAATATCACTTTCTTTACTCGTCACCTGCGAAATTGATCCAGATCATGCTTTCCCGTATTAATAGCCGGAGAGGCGTATTGTTATCATAGCGTTTAACAATCAGAGCAAATAATGCCGCATCTTCTTAAAAAGTAATGACAGGTAAGTAAAATGACACCTTCAGATTCTGGCAAAAAAATCGCCTTCGCGATTGTGATGATGACGTCCGCGCTCACCCTCTCATCCTGCTCCAGTGATTATGTGATCTCCACCAATGACGGGCATATGATTACCACCCACGGCAAGCCAGCCAGAGACAAAGAAACCGGCATGATCTCCTACCGTGACACGGATGGAAATACGCATCAGATGCAACAGCACGATGTTAAAGAGATCGTTCAAAAGTAATTCGTTTCAGACAGCGATCGGTTATGCCGTCCTGAAACCTTATCCTATGGAATAAATCAGCAATGAAAATGTCAGTTATCAGCCTTGGCGTACTGCTGTGCGTCTCTTCCTCTGCAATGGCGATGGGCCTGACTGCAGAACAGGGCAAAAATTACTCTGTGCTTGATGCAGAAATGGGGCGTTCGTCCGGCGGGATTTACCTGGACAGCCAGTGGATCAAAAACACCTCGGATGGCGTGCAGATTGGGCAGGCGGGAACCGGCTATAACCTGGAGCTTGGTCCGCTGATGCTGACCGCTGGCGTAAAGGCCACTTACATCGGTGGTAAGAAAGGCGATGATGGCGTCGCGTTTCCTGTCGGGGGAGGCATAAAACTCTCGCTCCCTGCTGACTTTGCAATCTATGGCGAAGGCTACTCCGCTCCTGAAGGGCTGGCCAACAGCGTCAAAAACTTTGTGGAAGCGGATGGCGGGATCAGCTGGTCGCCGCTGGGACCGTTGGTGCTGAAAGCAGGCTATCGCTATGCGGGTGTGGATGGCAAAGACGGGCGTCCGGGCCATACCCTGATCGATGGCCCCTATATTGGTGGCGGCCTGACATTCTGACGCCGGATAACAATGCCACCTGATACCGCAAGGAAATCTGCCGTTACAGGGTCTGGTTTCCTTGCTCTTCTTCTCGTCTTATCTCAGACGGGGATTACTGAGAGGCAGATTATGAAAACGTTTATGCTGATGTTCTTTACTCTCTGTCTGACCGGCTGCGTGCAGTATAAATGGGTCAAACCCGATGCATCAGAGCAGCAAGAAACCGTGGCAGAAACGGCCTGTCAGGCTCAGGCGCTGCGCGACTTACCGCCAGATAATATTGTGAGCGGTAAATACACCTCAAAAGACAGTAAGTACAAAACCACAGACACGGACTACTCAACCAGCGATGCTAATGAGAGCCAGCGGGAAATTCTGATCAAAGATTGTATGTTCAGAAAAGGCTGGCAGCAGATAGAGGTCCAGCAATAACATACGCGGGGTGGTTGGGGCGGGCTGCGCCCTGGCCCGCTCGATTCAGTGTCCGCTATCACGTCTGGCGGACACTGAATTCTCATCAGACGGTTGATTGCGCTGTCGCCGGCAACGTTCTGAACAGTACATCACCTCATCCCAGCACTTTCCCCATTTTTTCCGCCACGTCATCGGTTTTTTGCACGTTTTACAGTAGCGAACCGGTAACGACTTTTTATTGCCTTTAAACATGTCAGCCCCTCTGATAAAGCCTTTTGCTGCAGCTGTTGTAAGTATAGCCCATCGCCTTCTGCGATAAGCCAGAGGGTGAATATCACAAAGTCAGTTCGCGGCTTTCCTGAGGTCATTTCTGTTACTGCCAGATTCTGATCTTCTACCGCTTCTGACACACTCTGCGTCACGTTGTTTATCAGATGAATAAACGGCGACAGTAAATTAACCGCAAGCCCTGATAGATTGCCTGGATACCTGCGCCAATAATTCCTGGCCTTTGCGTCCGTCAGTGAGCCTCAGATTGTCCTGAATGACTATCGCGTGGTCGCCAGAGAGCCCGACACATAACACGCAGCTGATTTAGACAATAATCTGGCCTGATGGGGGGCAGCCATTAAATCTGCCGGATAAAACCGGCCACATTACCCTCATGCCTGTTCAGAAATCATTACGCACGTAAATAGTTTATTCAGAAACAACGCGGTTTATCGTCTGAGGGATGCGTGTCTGTCCATTTATTTTTTCCCCTCCTCTTCTCTGAGCACTAATCACTCACCAGCCCGGCGCAGCCAGAGCGGCCGGGCTGAATCGTTAATAATAAAATAATTGATTATCATAAGGTTACAGATAACCGTAATTAATGAGCGGACAATGAATTAATTTTTCGACGTTTTACCAGCGCCCCTCTCCTCTATTAGGCTCAGCGCCAGCGCATATCAGACTGAGCAGGTTACACCGGTCACGCCATTTAACCCGAAGAACTCAGCAGTTCGGGATTAGCGAAGCGACGGTGGCGAAAAATGCCCCGGAAGGGGGAACAATCCCTCACGGAACTCAATTATCAGGCGTATCAGTTGATGCGTCTTTTTGTCACTTTGAGCGATAATCGTAAAAAAAGAGTAACTTTACTTTTGTTTAAGGTGAAGACGTTAATTAGAGTTTAAACTCTCAGAGAAAGCGATTAATATGTCAGCGTTGAACTCCCGGTTCTGTATTATGATTATTCGAAGGCAAGCATTCTCAAAAAAGCAGGTCTGACGAAAAGCATCAGCGTGAACCCGCTCTTCTGTATTTTATTATCTGAACATGACTATGGTGACTTTGATGAGTGACACTCTCAACAGCTTGAATAATATCCGCACCCTTCGTGCCAATGCTCGCGAGCTTGACCTTGCTGCCCTGGAAGAAATGCTTGAAAAACTGTCAGTTGTCGTCAGTGAGCGGCGTGAAGAAGCGCAGGCTTCTGAAGCGGCTAACCGTGAAAAAGCAGAGAAACTGGCAAAATATCGTGAATTACTGCTGCAGGAAGGTATTGATCCAAACGAACTGTTAAACGGCATGCAGGCGGCACCCACAGAGAAGAAAAAGCGCGCGCCTCGCCCGGCTAAATATCAGTACACTGATGAAAATGGCGAAGTTAAACAGTGGACAGGCCAGGGCCGTACGCCTTCTGCTATTAAAACCGCGATTGATGCGGGTAAATCGCTGGACGATTTCCTCATCTGATACCGGCTGCCCGAATGACAACCGTCTGAGAGTACTCAGGCGGTTTGTTTAACATCTATTGTCTGATGAACTCCGCTGCCGTTTCCTCTTAATACCACCCTATCCCGTGAAAACCGGGCGATGGATTACTCCTGACGTTCTTCGCTTTTAACCTGATTACGCCCTGCCCGCTTAGCCCGATACAGCGCTTCGTCTGCCCGTTCTATCAGCGTTTTTTTCCATCCTTCTGGATCAGACATCAGATATACGGCGCAGCCTGCACTCAGCGTGACATGCTTTTGCGGTAATTCAGAGGTCCGATGTGGTATGGCGAGCTTACTGACAGACGCAGTGATGGATTCCGCGAGACTCACCGCCGCAGAGAGCGGCTGTTCCATCAGAATAATGGCGAACTCTTCGCCGCCATAACGGGCTGCAAGTTCATCTCTGCGACGGACCGCGTTTTTCATAACAGCGGCCACTTTTTTCAGGCAGTCGTCACCGGCGACATGACCATAGGTGTCGTTATAGCGTTTGAAGTAATCGATATCGAACAGGATTAACGACACCGGCTTTCCGCTGCGCGCTGCGCGCTCCAGGCTTTCGGCCAGCTTTTCATTGAAATGACGCCGGTTGGCAACTCCGGTCAGCCCGTCATTATGCGCCAGGTTTTCCAGTGTGCGATTAGCCGCGGTCAGTTCATCACGTAATCGGGTCAGCTCCAGCTGATAACGCAGCGTATGCCGGGCCTGACGCAGTACAAACGAACCCAGCAAAAGGATCACGCCCAGCAGCGCCGCATTCAGAATCAGATCCTGAACCCAGCTCTTCAGCCAGTGACTGAAAAGCGCATGTTTGTCATAGCCCGCGGCCACCACCAGCGGATAGCGCTGTGAGCGGACAAAACCGAAGATGCGCTGTTTGCCATCCAGCGCGGCCGTCCACTGGCCGCTACCCTTATCCGAGTTCGCCAGTATTCTGAGAAACAGCGGACTGACGGAGAGATTTTTACCGATGTAACTATCCGGCATCGGGCGGGCGTAAAGCACCGTGCTGTCGGCCAGCATCAGCACCAGAACATCCCCTTCGCTGAGCTCATAATAGCTGTAGAACCGACGGAAATAGTCCACTTTGATGGTGGCCAGTAAGACACCCCGGAAGCTGTTGAAAGCGTCGTTAACGCGGAGCGTAACCGGAATAACCAGCTCGTGCGTGGTGCGGCTGCGCAGCACCGGACCGACGTGCAGATTATTGCGCGGACTGGCACGATGATAATCGAAATATTCGCGATCGGAGTTATCAATCCCCGGCGGCACGCTGCTCATCGAGGTCGCAACCCATGCGCCTTTGGCATCATAGTAGAACAGACCGTGAAGCTGCGGCAGGCGGCTCTGTAACAGCCGCATCGTCTGACTGAGCGCCTCCCCATCCACACCGGTCGTGGCCATCTGCTTTTCCAGTTCGCGCTGGACTTCACGCAGCGCGATTTCGGTCTGCAAAAACGTATCATCCGCCTGACGTGCCTGTGATAACGACAGATTGACCGCCGCATCTTCCGCTTTATCAACGGTTTCATACCAGTCTTCGCGCAGCGTCCACAGATCCAGTCCAACCACGGTTGCGGTAAGCAATATTCCCGAGAGCATAATGCTTCTCAGCAGCGGCGAGATTTCAGGTGTCGGGCCATCATTTTTTCGGCGAAAATTCATGCCAGTCCTTAATAAACCTTTTGCACGATTTAATCACAGTTAACCAGAAGCAAAAATGCCCCGTCTTTAATCACGCCACCATCGCGCTGATTTACATTTATCCAGCAGATTTCGCTTAAATCCTATACCTGACCGGCTAAATCAGCATCTCTGATAAAAATTTAGTAGCGAATAAAGCTACACTGACGCTTCAATTTCCAGGCAGGGTAATGTTACCCTTGCCCGCTGAACAATTAGCACTTAATTGATTAACTTGAGTATTTGAGGAATTTTATGAGTAAGAACCTGAACAGCCTGAACAATATCCGCACTCTTCGTGCCGGGGCGCGCAATATTGAGCTGGCTGTGCTGGAAGAATTACACCAGAAATTTGAGACCGTGGTAAATGAACGCCGTGAAGAAGAAAGTGCGCGGGCAGCAGAAGCGCGTGAAAAAGCGGAAAAACTGGCGTTTTACCAGGAGCTGTTAATGGAAGAGGGGATTAATCCTGCCGAACTCATCATTAGCCTCTCTCCAGCCGACACCGGCAAAAAGAAACGCGCAAAGCGTCCGGCAAAATATCGCTACAGCGATGCAAATGGTCAGGAATGTTACTGGACAGGTCAGGGACGCACCCCCTCTGTGATTAAAGCTGCTATTGATAATGGCGGCTCACTGGATGATTTCCTGATCCCGGCGCAATAATTTTCGGCCGGCGGGTAGCCTGCTGTATCAGCGTGCAGCTGCACGCACAAGCCGGACAGGCAAATGGCTAACAAATGCAAAAAAAATGCCGCAGTACGCTGCGGCATTTTAAAATCAGAAATCGGCTTTCAGTACCACACGGTAATTCGCTTTACCGGCACGAACATGATCCAGCGCTTTATTGATGTCTGACATCGGGAAGAACTCAACCTGCGGCGCAATATCCGCACGCGAAGCGAGTTTCAGCAGCGAGCGCAGCTGGCCCGGTGAGCCGGTTGACGAACCGGTGACGGCTTTGTCGCCCATGATCAGCTCAAACGCACTGACTTCAATCGGCTTCAGCACTGCACCCACGGTATGGAACCTGCCGTGCGGCGCCAGCGCCGCGAAATAAGGTTTCCAGTCCAGATTGACGGCAACGGTGCTCAGGATCAGGTCAAAACGGCCCGCCTGCTGCTTCAGGGCTTCAGGATCGCGGCTGTTAACCACCTCATCCGCCCCCATATCCAGAATCGACTGCTTCTTATCCGGCGTGGAGCTGAATGCAACCACTTCCGCGCCCATCGCGTGCAGAATTTTGATCGCGATATGGCCCAGGCCACCGATACCAATTACGCCGACGCGGCTGGAAACAGAGATGTTACTCATCAGCAGCGGTTTGAAGACGGTGATCCCGCCGCACAGCAGCGGACCCGCCGTTTCGGCATCCAGTTTTTCAGGCAGCGGGATCACCCACTGCCAGTCTGCGCGCAGCTTCTCGGCAAATCCGCCTTTGTTCATGATGGTAGGCGTGCTGCCCTGATGGCAGTTAACGTGCTCGCCATTGATACAGGCATCGCAGTGCTGACAGCTTTTCGCCGTCCAGCCAATCCCTACACGCTGACCAACAGAGAGACCTTTGTTTTTAGCCGCAGCGCCCAGCGCAGAAACGCGGCCAATCACTTCATGTCCTGCAATCACCGGGAACTGCGAGATGCCCCACTCATTGTCGATCATCGACAAATCCGAGTGGCAGACACCACAGTACTCGACCTGGACTTCAACTTCTTCGGCTGCCAGTTCAGCGGCATCGTATTCGTAGAGTTCAAGGGCCTGGCCAGCCTGCATGGCTGCATAACTTTTGATTTTCATTCTTACCTCTGCGTGGTTAATCACCGACAAGTGTAACAACCTGGCGGCGGCTTTGCCTGGCCGTTACGCTTATACCGCATTTTATTGTCACTTTGTTGAGATAAATCAGGCCTTAACCTGCGCGCCGGAAAGCGTTTGTAACACTTTAAGCTGCGCGACCGCCTCCTGCATCGCGTCCATTCCCTGCGTCAGTTCACGCAGACTGCCGAGATGTCTGGCAATATCGGCGCGCTCATGCCGGGTCTGCTGATTCATGGCGGCCAGCGTATCGGCCGCGCTGATGCTGCGCTCTGCCATCTGCGCGGCAGTCTGCGCAGAGTCGCTGGCGACCAGACGGATACGCGAGATAGTGGAAACCGCTTCGCCGATGTTACTGGCTGTGGCTTCGGCCTGCTCTTTTGAAGAGTGCGCCAGACGACGCACTTCGCCCGCGACCACCGCAAATCCCCGGCCCGCTTCCCCGGCGCGGGCCGCTTCCACGGCAGCGTTCAGCGCCAGAATATTTGTCTGGAAAGCAATATTGCTGATGCCGTGCGTAATCTCGTTAATGCCGTGGGAGATTTTTTCCAGGTCGTCCAGCCCGTTATCCAGCCGCCCCTGTGCCTGCTGACTCTCTGTGGCAATATGACTGATGTTACGGATGCTGCTTTCCGCGAGGCTCAGCGTTTCGCCCTGGCTCTGGGTCGCCGTTTCCAGCACCGGCAGGGCCTCCATCAGCGGCGTCAGTGCCTGCTGATAATTGATGACCCGATCCAGCACCCGCGTCTGAACACTGTTCAGGGCTTCCCAGCGACGTAACGCCCGCTGGGCGTAGTGCGCGGCATAACCGGCATACTCGACCGGAAACTGACGCATCGCTTTGACATCATGGTTGAAGAACACCAGCGCAGAGAGCGTCTGATTAATAGGCACGCCCAGGATTTCGCCAAAACTGGAAAAACCGGCGGCGGCGATCCCCTTGAAGAAATGGGCATTATGCAGCTGTTCAGCGTTACCGACACGGCGCAGGATACAGTCGTTCATCAGAATAGCGGCCGGTTTGCCATGCTGAACGGTAAACGCCTGCCACTCCTGTTGCGTTGCCTGGCGGAAATCCTTCTCCTGCATCAGGTAAAGCCTGTCGCCAAACTCCAGATCGCAGAAGAAGGTTACGCCGCCCGGCTCAATTCTGGCGATCGAGCGAATAAAAAATTCGCCGCCAACTTTCACGCCAAAGGTTAATCCCTTCAGCCGGTCGGTCAGTTGCGCTTCGGAGCAGCTGAGATAGTCACACAGCGTTGCAATAAACGGCTGCTGTTGCCCCTGGCTGTTAAATACCGACGTGACGCTGCGCGCAATCGGATCGGCCTCGGCAATCAGCCAGCTCTGGTCGCGTGGCGTAAAGTTCTGGCTTTTGAAAGGCGCAAAGGATTTTCCGGCGGCCATCTGGCAGAAGATAATCACGGCTTTGCCCTGTAACACCCGGCCACCGGCTCCGATCCAGGTACCTTCAAACGTCACTTTTCCGCCCGCTGACCCCCCAATCGCCAGGCAGGGAAAGCGTCCGCTGTTGTACCAGGCTTGCATCAGAAAGCCTTCTGAGGCTGACAGCCCATCGCAGTAAATCATCGCGAACGTGTGCTCGGCCGAGAGCGGCATACGAACCTGCAGTCGCATCAGCTCCTGCTGAATGGCTGTGATGCGCTGAGTGGCGGTCTGCGTGTCGCTGACGTGCAGATCGACGATATGTGTCTCATGACGGGCAATCAGGCTGTCTGGCAGCCAGAGGTAGCTCCCCTCCGGGCCATGACCGTCACAGTAGGTGCTCTGCGCCCGGCTGCTGCTCAGCGCCCCGTTGGAGGAGAGCGTCAGCACCGTCAGGCTGGAAGAATTGAAGCGCTGCCACGCCTGACTGACCCGCTGAAAATCTGCCTCAGGCGGCACAAAGGTCATCAGGATCCCGCCGGCGCGTGAGCTTAATCCAATCGCGCTCAGTGAATCCGGCAATGCACGACAATCCCAGGTGCCATTGGCTGGCTGACTGCTCCGCCGGAGACGGGAAACAGGCAGGCATCTTTTGATCGTCTTCAGGATCGACATAGTAATATTTTCGCTTCTTATTTGAGTAATCTGCGCCTGAGTCAGCGCTTTCTGGTGTGTGTAAAGGGAGGGCTAAAGGCAGGTCCGTTCGCATTCAGAACTCGGCGCTGAAGGTCGGGTTCATCAATGATCAACGTGTTCAGCGCCAATGGGTTATCGCCAGCAGTGAGAAAACCTTTAGCGATTGCTGCAATCAGTTTAATCTCTGAAGTTGTTGCATTTTTGTAGCAGAAGATAGGCTTATACATCGATTGCGCAGAGGATATCCAGCGGTTCAGGTCACACTTTTTTACAGCTTGCGAGACTGTCGATAATTGAAGCGTTCGAAAGGACAGAATCAGAGGGGAAGTCGGTGGCTGAGCGTGCCCGAAGGGGGTGACGACCGCGTCAAAAGCGGGACGACTCCCGCTTACGGCGATCTATCCTGCGGCAGACAAGGGAGCCGGACGCATCAGAATGGCGTTTACATCGCATCCGTGCGTCCAGGCGATACAGGCGGAATTACTCTCCCTGCTGCTCGTGAAAGTGCTGTTCGCAACGCTCGCGCGCTTCGGCAGGCAGATCGCGCAGGTCCGGCAGCGTATCACCGGAACCATAGCCCATCGATCCGGTGGCTTCCTGCTGCTCATCCTGCGCGGCGAAGGTGAGCGTCTCCTCCAGTGGTTGCCAGTCACTGCCCTGCTGCCGGTAGATCACAGCATGCGTGGGCGTTTGTGCATCCTCACCGTAGATTTCATATTTCTGTTTCTGGTCGTCAGAACCCAGCTCTAATGTGTCGATTAAGGTCGCGTCAGCCATAGCGTTCTCCTTTTTCTTCAGGCCTTTAAGCGTAGTTTATTCATCGCTCCTCTGCTGCACATAAACCAGGGCGACTGATAAACCGCCGCCTTATCAACGATGTCGTGCCACGAATTGGCATAACCGAAGCGGAAGGCTATGCTTGCTGCTGTGACTAGCTAGTCCTTTTTATCTAACGGAACATTGATATGAGGTCTTCCTATGACACAACAGAAGTACAGAGGTGGTGCCGGCAATTTTGCCAACGATCCGGAACGTGCGAGTGAAGCTGGCAGTGCAGGAGGCAAAGTCAGTGGGGGCAATTTCAAAAATGATCATGAAAAAGCCAGGGAAGCCGGCCGGAAAGGAGGCAAGGTCAGTCGACGCCCTTCTAAGTAATTCTGAATAAAGCGCTTTAGGACGTTTTACGCCATGGAGTGGCATCTCGCGCCTTCACTCTTCCTCTTTAAGCCGCAGTGCCTCCCTGACCAGCGCAAAGGCCGGTGAATGCTGTTTGCGACTGGGATAATAGAGGTAATAGCCGGGGAAGGGCTGACACCAGCGCTCCAGCACCCGGACCAGCTTGCCCTTCTCCAGCCCGTCAGCAAACTCCTGTTCCGGCAGGAAAGCGATCCCCTGTCCGGCAAGCGCCGCTTCGGCGATGTGGGCCGATGTATTAAACGTCAGCTGCCCATCCACCCGCACATTCAGCGGGCCCTCTTCACCGTCAAACTCCCAGACGTAGAGTCCCCCGGCCGATGCCTGCCGCATATTGATGCAGTTGTGCTGCAGCAGATCATGTGGCACCCGGGGGGCAGGATGACGACGAAAGTAGTCGGGCGTGGCCACAGCGGCCATCCGTAACGGCGGGCTGATCGGCATCGCGACCATATCTTTATCGATGGTGTCGCCCATTCTGACGCCCGCATCAAACCGATCGGCCACGATATTGCGAAAGCCGTGACTGGCGTCGAATTCGAGCCGGATATCAGGGTAGGCCGCCAGCAGTGGCGTCAGTTTCGGCAGCAGCAGCGTGCTCAGAATATGGGGGCCGCAGGTGATGCGGACCGTTCCGGCGGGCTTGTCGCGCAAGGCGGTCAGCATATCCAGCTCCGCTTCGATCTCATCGAACCTGTTACCGATAGCCTCAAGCAACCGCTCACCCGCCGCGGTAGGTGAAACGTTGCGGGTCGTGCGGGTCAGCAGGCGGATCGCCATCCGGTTTTCCAGTGCCGTAATCGTCTGGCTCAACGCGGGCTGGGTGACACCCAGCAGCGCCGCTGCGCGGGTAAAGCTGCCCTCTCGCGCCACGGTAACAAACGCCTGCAGATCGTTCATATTGCGCTTCATGCTGCCCACTCTCTCTGCGATTAATAAGCTCTGGTTATAACCTCATTAAGGTTTCATTAGCTAGTCAATATAAAGCGAAACAGTAAGATTGCCTGCATTCATTACGGCAACCACTGAAACAGGACAACTCATGACGTCTGACGGCACCTTCAGCGCCTCCCCTCAACAGCAAGCAGCGCACTGGAGCGGCGTCTGGGCGATGACACTCTGTGTCTTCACGCTGATCGCCACGGAGTTTATGCCGGTCAGCCTGCTGTCGCCCCTGTCGCAGGATCTGCGGATCAGCGAAGGCCTGGCCGGACAGGGCATTGCGATCTCTGGCGCGCTGGCGGTGATCACCAGCCTCTCCATTACCCGGCTCGCCGGTCATCTCGATCGCAGAATCCTTTTGCTGGCGCTGACGCTGTTACTGGCCCTGTCCGGCCTGATTGTGGCACTGGCATCCGATTATCTGACCTATATGGCTGGCCGGGCGTTAACAGGCGTGGTGATCGGCGGATTTTGGTCGATGTCAGCTGCGGTGGCTATCCGGCTGGTGCCAGCTGAGCAGGTGTCTCGCGCGCTGGCCATATTCAACGGCGGCAATGCGCTGGCGACGGTCATCGCGGCTCCGCTGAGCAGCTATCTTGGCGCGGTTATCGGCTGGCGCGGGGCTGTTTTCAGCCTGGTGCCGGTGGCGCTGATCGCGCTGCTCTGGCAGGCAGTGGCGCTGCCGTCGATGCCGGTTGACCGGGCACAGCCGCGCAGCAGAAGCCCTCTGCAGCTGCTGCGCTCGCCGCAAGTCATATCCGGGCTGACCGCCTGCGGCCTGCTGTTTATGGGTCAGTTCACCCTGTTTACCTATCTCCGCCCGTTTCTGGAAACCGTTACGCAGGTTGAGGTATCGACGCTGTCGCTGGTATTGCTGACTTTGGGCGTGGCCGGATTTGCCGGAACCGTGATCGTCGGGAGCGTTTTACAGCGTGGGTTCTATCTCACCCTGACGATGATCCCGCTGGTGATGGCGGGCGTGGCGATGCTGCTGATCCTGTCGGGCCATCATCTGTGGCAGGTGACGCCGCTGCTCGCGATCTGGGGGCTGGTGGCCACCGCCGCGCCTGCCGGATGGTGGGCCTGGGTCGCCCGCGCTTTTCCGGACAACGCGGAGGCCGGCGGCGGGCTGATGGTTGCTATCGTCCAGCTGTCGATCGCCGCAGGATCAATGCTGGGAGGACTCGCCTTTGACCATGCGGGCTGGCAAATCACCTTTGTCCTCAGTGCCACACTGCTGATTGCAGCCGCCGGAATGGTGACGATCACCGCCCGCCAGGCCTGCAGGATCTGATAACCGGATTGCTGTTTAACCGGGCACACCGTTGCCCCCCTGTCGTTAACCTCTGAGGATCGTGTTATGAGAGCATTAACCCTGCTGTTTGGCCTGTTGATCAGTGCTTTTGGGGCCAGCGCGGCCGATATGTCGCGCGGAGCCGATAACTTTTATCAAAGCGATAAGGTGACACGCGAAAAAGTCAGCTTTAAAAATCAGTATCAGATGGGTGTGACCGGCACGCTGTTCCGGCCAAAAACGGCCAGTCAGACCGCGCGCCTTCCGGCTATTGTGGTAGGCCATCCGATGGGGGCCGTGAAAGAGCAGAGTGCCAGCCTCTACGCGCAGAAGATGGCCGAACAGGGCTTTGTTACCCTGGCCATCGACCTCTCATTCTGGGGCGAAAGTGACGGTCAGCCGCGCAACGCGGTCTCGCCGGATATCTACGCCGAAGACTTCAGTGCCGCTGTGGATTATCTGGGCACCCGCGATTTTGTCGATCGCAACCGGATTGGTGTGCTGGGGATCTGCGGCAGTGGCAGTTTCGTCATCAGCGCCGCAAAAATTGATCCGCGCATGAAGGCGATTGCAACCGTCAGCATGTATGACATGGGCGCGGCTAATCGCCATGCGCTGAATAAAAGCCAGACGCTGGCGCAGCGCAAACAGATCCTTGCGGCGGCGGCAGAGCAGCGTTACGCAGAGTTTACCGGCGGTAAAACGGCGTACACCGGCGGCACGCCGCATAAAATCGATGCGGCGTCCTCACCCGTCGAAAAAGAGTTTTATGACTTTTACCGCACGCCGCGTGGGGAGTTCACGCCGAAAGGCAGTTCCGCTGCGCTGACCACGCATCCGACGCTTACCAGCAACGTGAAGTTCATGAACTTCTATCCGTTCGATGACATCGACACCCTCTCTCCGCGACCAGTGCTCTTTATTACCGGTGATCAGGCGCATTCACGCGAGTTCAGCGAAGAGGCCTATCAGCGTGCGGCAGAGCCCAAAGAGTTATACATCGTGCCTGATGCGGGCCATGTCGACCTCTATGATCGCACTGACCTGATCCCGTTCGACAAACTGACCCGCTTCTTTAAACAACATCTGTAGTGCTGCCCTCTTCTTCACGCCCGCCTGCGGTTATCTGCGGGCGGGCATTACCGCTGACAGCATCGCCCCGCTCCCATTCAGCGATGCCAGACTGAAGGAAACTTCCCGTACCGGGCACGCAAAACTGGGATCCCTGACTATCCTGAAAGAAAGGATGACTATCAGGAGAGAATGATGAAATTTTTCTACTTCGTTTCGCTTATCGCCTCTGCGCTCTATTTGCTGGTGTTTCTGCCCAAACTTCGCACCCGGCGCGAACCTATTGCCTACTGGGGCTGCTGGACTTATCTGGGGGCTAACGCCATCTTCTGGGCGGTTTATGGCGTTCTGAATTACATTTAGGGCAGGATGACCGGCAAAGCGGGAAAACTCGCCCCTATCAGCGCTATCGTGATGATAAATCAGGTCCGGAAATCTGGGATTTAACGTTATCCGGCCCCTGCCCTGACGACATCCGCTCTCTGCGCCACGGAAGGTGAATAGCGGCCGCTAAAATCTTTCCGGTTGCCGCACGGCAGCAGAAGTTCTCCCCGGGCGGTCTTGTGCGATATAGTGGCAGCACTATCGTGAACATCTCTGGATAACAGGTAACATCGGCAATGGCTCTGATCCCAAAAAACTATTCGCGGCTGGAAAGTGGCTACCGTGAGAAAGCCCTTAAAATCTATCCGTGGGTCTGTGGACGCTGCTCACGCGAGTTCGTCTACTCTAATCTGCGTGAACTGACGGTACATCACATCGATCACGACCATACGAACAACCCGGAAGATGGCAGTAACTGGGAGTTACTCTGTCTTTATTGTCATGACCACGAGCACTCGAAGTACACCGAGGCCGATCAGTATGGTACCCGCGTGGTGGCTGGCGAAGATGCTCAGAAAGATGTGGGTGAGGCGACCTACAACCCGTTCGCCGACCTGAAGTCGATGCTGAACAGCAAGAAGTAAGATCCGCTCCTGCTGCCTGTCAGACGCGTCAGTCTGGTCTGACAGGAACATTTCCGTCCTGAACATGCGATCCCGCACTTCTCCCGGGGCGGTGTCGCTGTTCCATAAAATTTGTGCGGTCTGCGCACCTGACAGGATGAACAGTCAGGAGATAACAGACTTACTATTCGAAAGTAAACGAGGAGCAGAAGCATGATCGCTAAAGAGAACGCAGAGCACTATAACTGGGGCGACGGTTGCGATGGCTGGTACCTGATGAACCGTCCGGATATGTTAATTATTCACGAGAGAATGCCGCCCGGCACCTGTGAGCAAAGACATTTTCATGCTTCATCCAGGCAGTTCTTTTTTGTCCTTCAGGGTGTGCTGACAATGGAACTGGACGGCACCCTCCACGATATCGCTGCGCAGCAGGGTATCGAGATCCCGCCACAGTCGAAGCACCAGGCCCGCAATAACCGCGATGAACCGGTAGAGTTTATGGTGATCTCCCATCCTACTACGCGGGGAGATCGCACCGATGTTCCCTGACAGGTGAGCCGGACAACGGCTCAGGCCATGACGGCAGCATCCGCCCCGCCTTCTGCCTGTTCAGGCCGGTTTATCAGTAACGCTTGACCCGGCGGTCAGCGCCACCGGGTATGGCCGATCGGCCAGAGCGTTATTTGCCTCCCTGACGCGGATAACAATAAACCGAAGCCGGGTATGTCATCTGCAGTTAAATAATGCACTGAACAGAACGTGCGGTAATAACCCGCCGTTATTTACCCATAAACTTCTGCACTATCCTGCCTTCGTTACGCTAATAACGCTTTCCGGGCCGCCGATTTACGCCGATGCGCACATAACAGAAGCCTGGCAGAAAGGCATTTCCGTACCATAAATAAGTGGCCCCCGGAATGACTCTTTTAAAACAGGCAATTAGCTTTAATCCGCCTGTTGCTTAGCATAATCCTTCACCACGTCTTGAACTATTTCCGGCAGGCCGTTCCGGTTATTTCCCCGTTAATCCCGTAAGCGATTTTTCTTATTTCGTGCGTCTGTTATGCCAGCAGCGGTCTATCGAAACATTTTGAGAAAGATTTTCGGTAAATAATAGCCGGAACCCACATCGCTATGCGCTTTTCTGTACCAGAATTAACCCATAACAAAATAGAGACAATGTGGAGCATTATGAAAGAGCAAAATCGCACAAAGGGCATCGCACCCTATAGCGGAGCGGCTGGCGGCTGGGGGGCTTTAAAGGCCGTTGCAGACGCGATCCGCGGCCAGATGGCGGTAAAACAGGATGTGATCGCCCTTTTCAAAGTCAATCAGCCACAGGGTTTTGACTGCCCTGGCTGCGCCTGGCCCGATCCGCAGCACGCGTCCTCTTTTGAGTTCTGTGAAAATGGTGCAAAAGCTGTTTCATGGGAAGCCACCAGCAAACGCACCACACCAGAGTTTTTTGCCGCACACAAGGTAAGCGAGTTGTGGGAGCGCAGTGCCCTGCATCTGGAGGGAGAAGGCCGCCTGACCCATCCGATGAAATATGATGCCGCAACCGATACCTATCAGCCCATCGAATGGGAGACGGCCTTCCGCGAAATCGGTGAGCATCTGCGCAGCTATAATGACCCGGATAGTGTGGAGTTCTACACCTCGGGCCGCGCCTCCAATGAAGCGGCGTTTCTGTGGCAGCTCTTCGCCCGCGAGTATGGCACCAACAATTTCCCCGACTGTTCGAACATGTGCCATGAGCCGACCAGCGTCGGACTGCCGGAGTCGATTGGCGTCGGAAAGGGTACGGTCGAACTGGAAGATTTCGATCACTGCGATCTGGTGCTCTGCATCGGCCACAACCCCGGCACCAACCATCCGCGCATGCTGGGCACGCTGCGGGAAGTCTCTAAACGCGGGGCGACGATCGTCGCAATTAATCCGCTGCGGGAACGCGGCCTGGAGCGATTCACCTCGCCGCAGAGCCCGATCGAGATGCTCTCCATGAGTTCGACCGAGCTGGCTTCGACCTACTACAAAGTACGGGTTGGCGGTGATGCGGCGATGCTGAAAGGAGTGATGAAGATCCTGATTAGCATGCATGAAGAGGCGCTGAGCACGGGCAAACCCGGCGTGATCGATGAAGCGTTTATTCGTGAACACACAGAAGGCTTTGAGACGCTGAAAGCGGACCTGGAGAGCACCGACTGGGCGCATATCCTGAAAGTCTCCGGCATGGCGCGTGAAGAGATCCAGCATATCGCCCGTCTTTACGCCAGCGCCGAACGCACCATCATCTGTTACGGCATGGGGATCACCCAGCATCAGTATGGCACCCAGAACGTTCAGCAAATCGCGAACCTGCTTCTGATGCGCGGCAATATCGGTAAGCCCGGTGCGGGCATCTGTCCGTTACGCGGTCACTCTAACGTGCAGGGCGACCGCACGGTGGGTATCACCGAGATCCCGCCGCAATCGCTGCTGGATAACCTGGAGAAAGTGTTTGGTTTTCGTCCGCCACAGAAGCATGGTCATGGCGCGATTGAGGCGATTAAGGCAATGCGCGATGGCAAAGCGAAAGCCCTGCTCTGCCTCGGCGGCAACCTGGCGGAGGCGATTTCCGATCCTCAGGTGACCTTCCCGGCAATGCGCAACCTCGATCTGGTCGTGCATATGGCAACCAAGCTGAACCGTTCACATCTGCTACTGGGTAAGCACAACTATCTGCTGCCGGTGCTGGGCCGTACTGAAACCGATATGCAGGCAACCGGCGCACAGAGCGTGACCGTGGAAGATTCAATGTCGATGGTGCATGCCTCGCGCGGCTCACTGGATCCGGCGTCGCCGCATCTGAAATCTGAACCGGCGCTGGTCGCTTCGCTGGCCAAAGCAACACTGCCAGACAGCGTGGTGGACTGGTCAGCCATGGTTGCCGACTACAGCCGCATCCGTGACGCCATCGAGGCGGTTTTCCCGGCGTTTGAAAACTTTAACCAGCGTATCAGACATCCCGGCGGCTTCCGGCTCTACAACGCGGCGTCAGAGCGCGTCTGGCTGACCCCTTCTGGCCGTGCGCAGTTTAAGGTGATGCAGGGCATCAATGAAGATCCCCGCTCGCTCAAGTGCCATGATCTGGTGCTGACCACGCTGCGCAGTCATGACCAGTACAACACCACCCTCTACGGGCTTAATGACCGCTATCGTGGCGTGACGGGCCGTCGCGATGTGCTGTTTATCAACGGCGAAGAGGCGGAAAGACGGCAGGTGCGGAGCGGTGACCGTGTTGATCTGGTGGCGCTGGATCCGGCGGGTAATCCCACGTCGCGCCAGATGAAGAACCTGACCATCGTGATTATCGATATGGCACCAGGTTCAGTTGGCGCTTACTACCCGGAAGCCAACGTGATGGTTCCGCTCGACAGTCACGATACCAAAAGCGGCATTCCGGCGTACAAGAGCATCCCCATCGCCATGACGCGTGTCACTGACGAAACCGAAACCACCTCGGGCATGTTACGTTAACCTCCTGTTCTGTCAGCGTGACCGGACGCCTGGTCACGCTGTTTTCCTCAGCTTCTCCCCTCTTCCTTGCCGGTTTTCCCCGTTAAGCACAGCGCGTGAAGCATCATCTGTTGCGGCATCGTATACACTACAAAGCGGTATACCGCTTTCATGAACGACCATCTCTTTACTGCCTGCGCTGACGGTCAGCGCCCTACCGGAAAATTGCCATGTTTCACCTGATTTTCAGCTTACCCAGCTGGTATGTCATTGCGCGCGTTATTATTCCTTTGTCTCTGCCTCTGGCCCTTAAGCTCCTGCTCTCCGCTCTGGTGCTGCTGGCCTCACAGTATCTGCTGGTGAGTCGCTTCACGTCGGGCGGCCTCTTCTCCGCTGAAATGCCCCGCCTCATCATCATTCTGTTCAACTGGGCTTACAGCACGGTTCTGCTGCTGGCGCTGTTACAGATGCTGATGGATGCCGTGATGCTGCTCGCCCTGCTGCTGCGTCATCCGCTGGAGCTGGTTCCCGGCGTGCGCTACCTGGCCGTTTGCCTGGCGATGGGGCTGGCGGTGGTCGGGGTGCAGCAGGCTATCCGGGTTCCGCCGGTGAAAGAGGTGACGCTGGTGTTACCCAACCTGCCCGCGGAGTTCGAGGGTTATCAGCTTCTGCAACTGACGGACCTGCACATTACCCGGCTGTTTAATGCCGCCTGGACCCGCGCGATGGTGGAACGGGCGATGTCCCTGAACGCCGATCTGATCGTAGTGACGGGCGATGTCATTGATGGCAGCCTGGCGCACCGGCGGCATGATGTTGCGCCGCTGAGCGGGCTTGCCGCTCCTGACGGCGTCTGGGCAATTACCGGCAACCACGAATATTTCTTTCATCAGGCGATCTGGACAGCCCATCTGGCGTCGCTCGGGCTGCAGCCGCTACTTAACAGTCATACCGTCATCCGGCGCGGCAACGCGAAGCTGGTGATCGCCGGTCTGCCGGATGCCTCCGCGCCCGGCAGAAACGCGACCGGACCCGATCTGGCGCGCGCGCTGGACCAGGCACCAGACGACGCGCCCGTGATCCTGCTGGATCATCAGCCCCGCAATGCCCGTCAGAACGCGGCACGGGGCGTGGATGTGCAGCTCTCCGGTCATACGCATGGCGGCCTGATTATCGGGCTGGATCGGCTGTTTGCGAAGCCCAACGCTGGCTTCGTCTCCGGGCTTTATCAGGTCGATGGGATGCAGCTCTATGTGAATAACGGCACGGCGCTCTGGCCGGGCATGGCGGTCCGGCTGGGCCGCCCCTCGGAACTGACGCGGATCACCCTGCGTCGTCAGCCGCAGTAGCCTCTCGCCAGCCGATGAGTGGGCGGATTTCGCCGGACGGCATAAGCTTGAGTGAGATAAAGGAGATCACTATGACGATGTTATGTACCGCCTGCGGCACCGGTTACCCTCTTCAGGCCACCTATCCGCACTGCAAAATCTGTGAGGATGAGCGCCAGTTTGTTCCGGCCGACGGTCAGCACTGGATCGCGCTGGACGCGCTGCGCGCGACCCATGCCAATCAGTGGAAGGCGCACAGCGACAGGCTGCTGAGTATCAAAACCGTGCCGGCCTTTGCCATTAATCAGCGCGCCTTTCTGCTGCGCACCCCGCACGGCAATGTGCTCTGGGACTGCATTGCCAATCTGGATAACGCCACCTGCACTCTGATCACGGCGCTGGGCGGCATTGATGCGATTGCGATTTCGCATCCGCATTACTACACCACCATGCAGGAGTGGGCCGAAGCCTTTGACGCGCCCATTCATCTGCACGCCCGCGATCGGCAGTGGATTGTGCGGGAGAGTCCGCATATCCGCTTCTGGGAGGGGGAATCACTGACGCTGATGCCCTCCATTACGCTGATACGACTGGGCGGACATTTTCCCGGCGGCAACGTGCTGCACTGGGATGAGCATGGCGGCGTCGTGCTGGCGGGTGACATTATTCAGGTTACGCCGGGTGCGCATGGCGCGTCCTTTATGTGGAGCTATCCCAATATGCTACCGCTGTCGGCCGCAACGGCAGGCGATATTCTGCACCGGCTTTCCGGCGTGACGTTTGATCGGCTCTATGGTGCTTTTGACGGTCAGGATATGCCTTACCAGGCTAAAGAGAAGGTGATGCGGTCGGGAAAACGCTATCTGGCCTGTCTGCGGGATCATCAGGCATAGCGGGATGGAATGCCTGAAAGCAGACAGCCACCCGCAGGTGGCTGTCTGGCGCCGTTATGCCGTCTGGAACACGGCCACCATCGTGCGAAGCTGCCCTGCCCGCGCGGCCAGCTCATCGGCTGACGAGGCTGACTCTTCCACCAGCACGGCGTTCTGCTGCGTTACCTGATCCATCTGGTTCACCGCAATATTGACCTGCAGGATGCCGCTGCTCTGCTCTTCCGATGAGGAGGAGATATCACGCATCAGCTGAGAGGTCTGTTCAATGGCGCTGACGCTCTGCTTCACCTTGTCGCTGGCGTTCTGCGCCATCGCAATGCCTTCCTGCGCATGACCCACTGACTGCTCGATCAGGCCCTTGATCTCTTTTGCTGCACTGGCCGAACGTTGTGCCAGCGCCCGGACTTCGGAGGCCACCACCGCAAACCCTTTGCCCTGCTCACCGGCACGCGCCGCTTCCACCGCCGCATTCAGCGCCAGAATATTGGTCTGGAAGGCGATGCTGTCGATGACCGAGGTAATCTCTTCAATTTTACCCGAGCTGCCACGGATTTTATGCATGGTTTCCATCACGGAATCCATGGCGGCCCCACTGGAGAGTGCCGCCTGGGTCGCGGACTCGGCGCGATCCGAGGCAAAGCGGGTGTTATCCGCATTCTGCTGAATGATGGCGGCCAGCTGCTCCATACTGGCCGCCGTTTCCGCCAGTGAAGCCGCCTGCTCCTCGGTGCGTGACGACAGGTCACCATTGCCGCGCGCGATCTCTTCCGATGAATTTGCAATCGTGGCAGCGTTGGTTTTGATATCGGACACCAGCTGGGAAAGACGCTGCTGCATGCGCAGCAGTGCATTCAGCAATTCCGCCATTTCGTTGCTGCCGGAAACGGTCATCAGTGCCGTCAGGTCGCCTGCTGCCACACGGCTGGCCACTTCTACCGCCTCTTTGACCGGACGCGTTACCGAGCGGGTGATCATGACAGCCACAATAATGGCCAGCAGCGCCACCGTCAGCAGGCCTGCCAGCAGCAGATACTGTGACTGGCGTTTCTGTTCGATCTGAACCTCCATCATCTGCTCCAGCCGGATGCTGCTCTGGTTGCCCAGTTCGGCGTAACGGTTGATCGCCTGCGTGAAGACCCGGACATATTCAACCGGTGCCACGCTGGCGTGCCCGCTGACAAAAAGGCTATCCGCCAGCTGCAGCGCATCCTGTGCCTGCTGACCGGCTTCCTGAGCCAGCCCGGAAAAGGCACTTTTCAGCGCCGGTTCAATGGAAAAAACTTTGTCCATGTTTTTGCTGAACTGCGTCAGCGCCGTTCTGCCGTTGTCGATTTGAAACGCCAGACGACTGCGATCGGTATCTGAGATGTTACCGGACGCAATCAGCGAGGTGCCATTGGCGCGGATCTGACCCAGGGTTTCAGTCAGCAGCGGCAGGCGGCTGTAAATACTGACGATCAGCTGATAGGTATTTAAATCTGCATCCAGCGAGAGCTGATAGAAATCCAGCACATCCTGATTCGTATCAAGCAGACCCTGAATCAGATGCGCGTGGCGTGTCAGGCTGGTTGCCAGCGTCAGCTGGCCCGCATTGATATCATTCTGCAACTGATCCCACTCCTGAGTAACCCGCTGCAGCAACTTCAGCGGAGGCGCCTGTTCATCATCCTTGCGCAGATCGTCCTCAATCGTCCGGATTAACGTGTTGATTTGTGTTACCAGTTCCATACGGGGTGCGTTATCTGCCTTATTCAGGGAGATGGCGATAGCGCTCTCTGCACGATGGCGCTGCAACAGGTTGAGAAGTTTCAGGACTTTTTTCTCAACCGGTATACCCGATAGCTCAACATTTTTAGTTTCAATAAGTTCATTGCCCGTCTGCATAAACAGGAAGGTAGGGAGAATAAACAGTATTAACGCAAATGAACCCAGTAACAGGAACTTCGCAGGTAAATTAATCCGGTCGAGTATTTTCTTCATTATTTCCGCTCTGATGTGTGTGAGGTGTGCAGGGGAGCCATGCACAAAATGTGTGATGTAATTTTATTTTTACCTTTTTTGTGCCATAGCCATACGCGCCCTGTCTGGCGAAATAATGCTATGAACAAAGGGGATTCCTTTAAACGTTCAGAAATACATATCACAACGGAAAGGAGTATAGGTTGCGTTCTGTTATTTTACAGTGGATAAAATGACGATATTTACTGCAACTTTCGCTTAAGCCAAACCCGATAATATACATATAAAACAGAGAGATAAATCAATAGTACTGCATTAAATCATTTTAGCCGTTAGCCTGACTTCAGCATGGGTGCGATGAAAAAAAATAAATTCAAGATAAACAGGTCGTCGCCGATAACTGCGCTTCGCGGTCTGTCTTATCAATTATCATTCCGCTATTAACCACTATCCCCTCTTTCAACTGAAATAGCGCCGCCACCGCCTGTACCTCTGAAGAGGTAATCTGTTCTTTCCTTTTTTATTATGAAATCGTTTTCATCCATTTTTAACACAGGCGTCTGTTTTACTTTTCGCAGGAATAAAAAAAGCCCCCATAGTGTGGAGGCCATGATATGACGCATCAGCAATCAGAAGCTTTCCCAGTTTGCCTGCGCCACATCGATGCGCTGGCGCTCAGGCCAGGGCGGCTGAAAAGCCGGTCGACGCAAAGACGCCGCCTGCGGCTGCGGCGCGGCACGTCTGTTACTCTCCAGCGTAAAGCTGGCGACCAGGCCTGACAGCGTCTCCGCCTGCTCCTGTAGCGATTTCGAGGCGGATGACGCTTCTTCCACCAGCGAGGCGTTCTGCTGTGTCACCTCATCCATCTGGCCAATCGCCTGATGAACCTGCTCAATGCCTTTGCTCTGCTCAGACGTTGCCGCTGCAATCTCATTGACCAGATCGGCGACCTGCTGAATTGCCTGCCGGACATTTTCACTGTTTGAACCGACTCCGCCTGCCTGCTCTAAGCCCTGTTCAACCTGTGAAACGGACGTTGAAATCAGATCCTTAATCTCGCGTGCGGCAGAAGAGGAGCGCTGTGCAAGGTTACGCACTTCGGAGGCGACCACCGCAAAGCCGCGGCCATGTTCACCGGCACGCGCCGCTTCAACCGCCGCATTCAGTGCCAGAATATTGGTCTGAAACGCGATACCCTCGATCAGCCCGGTGATTTCAGAGATTTTGGCCGAGCTGGCGCGGATATCATCCATCGTTGTCAGCATCTGCTTCACGGCTGTGCCATTCTGGATTGACATCTGATTGGCGCTATTGGCCAGTGTGCTGGCCTGATTTGCGCCTTCTGCGTTCTGCCGCACCGTTTCGCTCAGCGTCGCCATACTGGCGGACGTCTGCTCCAGCGAAGCCGCCTGCTCTTCGGTACGCGCCGAAAGATCTTCATTGCCCGCTGCGATCTGCGTCGAACCGGTGCTGACCGATTGTGCTGCGTGACTGACAGAGAGCAGCGTGCCGGATACCCGGGCCAGCAGCTGGTTGAAGGCTGACGCCGTTTTGCTGATTTCATCCTTTCCGCGAACCTCAGCCGTCTGGGTCAGGTCAAGGGTATGACTCACCTGCGTCATGGTATTGACCATGCCAGTCAGACTTTTTCTGATGCCCAGGATAACCCTGGTGGAGAAGGCAGCCAGTATCAGGATCAACAGCAGTGAGCCGCCCGACATTCCCCACAGGGTCCGGGCGTAGATGCGCTTGTTCTCAGCGCGGAGCTGTTCGCCAATGTCGATATTCAACTGAATCTGACGGGTGTAATCGGACTCCAGCTTGCGGGCTGCGGCACCTATACCATTCTCGCCCTGTAGCAGTGGCAACGTGACGTTGTCATCATGGGCGCGCGATGCGGCCAGAAAGGCGGGTAATGCGCTGCGCACGGCATCCAGGTCTTTTTCAGCCTGCTCAGTTAATGCCCTGTCTTCTTCATTCGAGATGTCGTTCGCCATGTAATAGGCATTCAACGCCTTAATCTGCTGCAGCAGATTCTCGATACGCTCTTCCGCAGCCGGAAATTTTTCCGCATCGCGGGTGCTGTGATGGCGATAAAGCGCGATGCCCAACTGATTGGTGACGCTGATCGATTTGTTCAGGTCGCGAATGCTGGGCACCGCATTTGTCTGCACATATTCGAAACGCGACTGAAAGCCCGAAATGACAGATAAAGAAATAATCACCAATGCAATCAGCGACATTGCAAGCAGTGAGAAGATTAGCATAAGACGCTGTGTAATAGTCATGAAGAGATCCCCGGTAGAAGATAAAACTAAAAATGGCCAACATGCCGATCATTCTTATCGGCGGCCGTGTGCGGGGCTTTAACGGATCACAGCGCCGTTATTTTTATCTTGCGACTGTCAAAAAATGAACTAAGTAAGAGCCCGACGCTTGCAGGCTGCGTGCGACTGTTAGCGGTATTGGTGGCAACGCCACCGGCCATGCCGGGCTACCTCTCTCTGCTGTATAGCCCTGCGCATCCGACACCCTTTCGCCCCTGCTCTGGTCTCCCTGCCGGAGTGATACGCTGCCGGCGATCGGATCGTCACCTATAAGATGGCCCTCCGGGTTCAGGCACGTTCAGGTAATCTGCCTGATCAGACATAAAGAGAAGAGACGCGAATAGGCTGCCCTGCGGTTGTTTAACTTAACAGCGAACTCAGCGGTCAGCCTGCTGACCGCGACAGGCTGAGATTTTAGCCATTTGTGGCAGGGCCAGATTAAATCAGTGAATCGGCTGGCGGAATGCTGATTCTGGTCTATGCTCACTGGCCCGACCAGGCTTAAGCCTGTCAGGAATCAATAACGCGTACAATAAAAAAGGTCGTTGTCATGAATTTAGCTCAATTTGAAACCAGAACCGGTCTTTGGCCACACATGCAATTTACGGACGTTGAATATGAAGTGTGCAGCAGAGGCGTGGAGATCTACGCCATCGATGTCAGCCGCCAGACCAAAAGCAAGCTGTTCATCTGTCGCGTTGCAAATGAGCAGCAGGCCGCCTCGCTGACAGCGCAGTTTAAAGAAGGGTTACCGAAGATAAAGCTCAAAAAACGCAAAATCGCGATGAAGCGGGCCAGCATCGCCTGTGAGAAAAGCGCTGTTACCAGTGCAAACTATCAGGATCGGGCTGCACAGCGTCAGTCTGCCTCCAGACCCTGACTGGAGAACAGGCCAGCGTTTTCAGCGGCGGCCGGCCCTGGGATGCCTGCCTTTATCTTTGTTCTGGTGCTGCGGCGCGTTGAAAGGCGCATCGCGGCAACCTGACACAGACGGCACTTCCCCGCCTCAACGGAGATGTCACGGAAAGCAGAGACAGGGTTCACTGATTTGCCACGCGCGTTGTGCTGTCGCAAAGTCGCGGGGAGTGACAGAACAGCGCGCCCACGTCATCACGCCGTATCGCTTCCCTGAATGCGGTCTGGATCTCATGATCCCGAAACTTACACCTGGGTAGGGGCATCCTCTAAGCAGGAAGTCACTGTGCTGAGAAACAGTGGAAGGGATCAGGTCTGTACGCTTAACCGGTAATGGATGCGGAAATGAAGGCAGATTGTGGCCAGCGATAGCCGAAGCGGCAGTGTCAGGCAGACTTTAATCCAAATCTTAGAAATCGTTTTCAGAACAGATTAACTTACTGATTTTGAAATACTTTAACCATGGTTAAATTTTGAACGATTTGCACGCTCATGAAAAAAAGGGCTAACCGCAGCGGCATCTCAGGCGGTTTTGCCCTATCTTTAAATGGCGCTGTAAAGAAATCCACATTTTTTACAGCGTGTTCTGACTCCTACCCTTGCCCCCTCTGAACAGGGGGCACTTTTTCCGATTACGGTGAGGAATTCTCCTGAATGCGCCAGGTCGCCATCCCTGCCCGGTGGGTTAGGTTGAGTTGCCATTTGGAAAAGTGGTTGATTTGTAACCTGATGATTCACAGGCTGAACCAGCGTCGTCCCGCCCGGTCAGTAATTATTTGAATTGCAATGAATTTCCCGAATCTGCCGGAAAACTGAACGTTACCGGCTGTAAAAGCCAGCCAGAACAGCATGGTGCGGGGAACAGAAAGTGGGTCATAATCAGGCCCTGCCCGATTGACCGGCGCCTCACCAGGGATGCCGTGACGTAATAATAATGTGATTTTACCGCTGTTTGCCCCCGCTTTTGCAGGGGCTTTTCTCCCTGCCTGACCTTTTTATCTGCTGTTTTACACCGGACTGACAGATCACCTGCCTGTTCGCTTCTGTTGATACGGCAGGCAGAATCGCACAATGGCCACAGCTCTGCCCTTAAGACGCGATAGTTCTGTGATATGTTTAGTCGGTCGCTATCTGCCATGTGAGTCCGCTTATGCTCTCCACCCTGATCTACCGTAGCCAGCTTGCGGGTTCTGTCTCGCCAGAGCGGTTAAAAGCACTGGTAGAGCGCGCCAGCGTTAAAAATGCCGAGGCGAATGTCACCGGGATCCTGCTCTATAACGGTCAGCATTTTTTTCAGGTACTGGAAGGCAGCGTTGATAATGTCAACAGGGTTTACCAGCGCATCAGTTCGGACGATCGCCATTTTAACCTGATTGAACTGATGCGGGACTACGCGCCTGCCCGTCGCTTTGGTGATACCGGAATGGCGCTGTTCGATCTACGCGATTATCCGAAACACGACGTAGTTGATGCCCTGCTAAAACGGGTCACGCTGAGTGATGAGCGGATCAGGCATGACAGAGTCGTGAAGTTCCTGCGGTCTTTCGTTGAAGGGCGGGACAAAGAGACGTTTATCGAAATCGATCCTGCCAGCGAATGGACGCTGATCGCGCCCTCTCTCACCCCGGCACAACCCGCCTTTCAGCCGGCAGCGGATCAGCACTGCGAATTTGCCCTACAGCCCATTGTGGATACTGCAAACCGCCAGATTGTTTCCTGCGAGGCGTTGATTCGCGGTCAGCGCGGATCTTCGCCCGCCGACTATTTTTCCCGGCTGCCTGAAGATGAGCGTTATCAGGCCGATCTCGACTCCAAAACCTACGCTTTCCAGCTGGCGCGGCATCTGGGACTGCAGGATCAGACCCTGTCCGTCAATCTGCTGCCTATGTCACTGGTGATGATCGAGGATGCCGTAGCGTACCTGATCGCTCAGATCAGGCAGCAGGGCCTGCGGCCGGAGCAGATCGTGGTTGAAGTGACGGAAGATGAGATTATTTCCCGCTTCGATGCCTTTCATCTGGCGGTTAAGCAACTCAAAGCCGCCGGGATCAGTCTGGCGCTCGACGATTTTGGCGCGGGTTTTGCCGGTTTATCTCTGTTAGCTGATTTTCAGCCTGACAAAGTAAAAATCGATCGTAAGCTCATCACCGATATCCATCGCAGCGGCCCGCGTCAGGCCATTGTGCTGGCGATCCTGAAATGCTGCCAGGCGCTGGAGATTACCGTCATCGCGGAAGGCGTTGAAAAAATAGAAGAGTGGCTCTGGCTCGAAAGTGCCGGCGTTCGCTACTATCAGGGCTTTCTGTTTGCCCGCCCGGCGTTGAACGCCCTGCCCGAAGTGCACTGGCCAGCCCGTCGTCCTGTCTGATCGCGTCAGAGCCTCTCCCGTCCGTCGCCCTTTTACTCAGAGTTTGATGCCGCTCACACCGCTTCGCTGCAAAAAGCAAAAGCTGTGCCATGCTTGATCCATCTGACAGCCATCAGGCAATACAGATATCCACCAGGTCCCTGGACAAAAACCGTAATCAGGAGAATCACCATGAACGAAGATCGCATTGGCGGTAACTGGAAGCAGTTCAAAGGTAAGGTGAAGGAAAAATGGGGCGATCTCACGGATGACGACATGACCGTTGTTGAAGGGAAGCGCGACCAGCTGGTCGGCAAAATTCAGGAACGCTACGGCTACGAAAAAGATCGTGCCGAAAAAGAAGTCAAAGACTGGGAAGATTCTAATAAGTACCAGTGGTAACGCGTTACCTGCCGCCGGGCATTGCTATGCCCGGCACCTGTCCTGCCCGCCGCTCTCCCTCTCTGTCTGCCTGCTGAATGTCATGTTGTGTCCTGTCTTAAAATAAGACAAATAATTTGGAAGTGATGGTTTCTTTATTCAATCCCGTCGCGCATAATCTGCTCATCTTCCCTGAATCGGGGATCGTTAAGTTTTCGGATATCCACTATGCCCCATCACTCTACCGACACCGTCTGTGGCCTTGTCGGTGTTCTGCCCGAAACTCTGCGCCGCTGGCGCCGGGCCGGACTGATAACACCACCTGGAGCAACGGGCTATTCCGACCAGCAGCTTACGCGCGCGCTATGCGTTCGCGAAATGACGTCAGGCGGCCATACGCTTTTTGATATCCACGCTGCGCTTAACTGGCCCGGCGTGACGCTGCCTGGCGGCTGGGCCTGCCGCGAAGAGGATATGCTGCAGCTGCTGGCCTCCTATCCGGACGCCGATATTGAACGTGAACTGCAGATGATGAGCACAGACTACTGTAGCGATGACTACGTTAATCGCTATCTCCGGCCGCTCAATCTCTGGCTGCGTAGTGATCTCAGTGAAGGTGCGGCGCAGCGTCAGATGCGCTTTCATACAGCGGTGCTCAGGCAGTGGGAACAGCTGGCACGGGGCGCTCTTCGACGCAGTACCGTGCCGCTGTTTCTTGAGGCGGTCAGCGTCACGGATGAAACGGAAATCTGGATGGAAGCGATCCGGCTGAACGGCCAGGGATTCCGGGTGGAAGTGGCTGCGGAAGCATCCGGCGTTCCTGCCGTGGCACAACAACGTTTTGAGCATCACCTCATGTGGTGCGGCGATGGTATCTGCGCCCAGATGAAAGCGGCTTTTCACGCCAGTCTTGAGGCAGGTGAACCCGTCATGCTTACGGGCACCGATACTGCGCTGCGGTCGCCGGTTAAGCCAAAAGCCACCAGCACCTGACCACAACTCGCCTCTTTCTTCTCATAAATCAAAAAAGGCGGAACAGCCTCAGCCGTTTCCGCCCGGGATAGCATTACTGATGTTCAAGCGTGCGCGGACCGTCGGTCGCAATCGGGATGCGGCGCGGTTTTTCGCTCTCCGGAATTTCCTGATACAGGTCGATCTTCAGTAAGCCTTCCGCCAGCGTGGCGCCCGTGACCTTCATGTGCTCGGGAATCGAAAAGCTCAGCTGAAAATCGTGTCGGGCGATGCCGCGATGGATCCAGCCGCCCTCCTCCTGACGGGGTTCGCCGGACGTTTCCTGACTGTCTTTTTCTCTGTGACCCGCCACGGAAAGCCGTCCGCCACGATGCTCGATCTCCAGCTCCTGCTCTTTCCAGCCCGGTACGCTCACGGTCAGCGCATAACGATGATGCTCAAAACGCTGCAGGTCATAAGCGGGCGCTGCAGAAACGGGACTGTCGCCTGTCAGCTGACTGAATAATTTATCGATGCGGTTGAAGCGATCTGAAAACACAGAATCCGCCAGTGAAGGGAATGCTGAGAAGGGTTGTAATGACATAGTGATAATCTCCTGAACAGGTTCATCCAAAAGTTCATCTGACCGGTTTAACTCTCCCGGTCATCTCCCTGAATAGGGATAAGCGGTCAGCTTTCAAGTCGGCAAAGCGCACTTTTTTTATCGCCTGCCGACGGAGATTGATCCTGAGCGTGAATATCAGAGCTTCACGCAGCCCCTATTTTTTATTCTGCGGTGCCAGAACGTAATGCGGATGACGCCCGGCCAGCAACAGCAACAGTTCATATTCGCCCTGACTCAACAAGGCCGGATTGACTGCGGCTTCTTTGGTTTGCCAGACACGCAGGCTGAGATCGAAACGTTCTGCCGCACTCTGCTGGGAAAGTCCGGCGGCCAGCCGAAGTTCACGCACATTACTCTGGACAACCACAGGCGGCTGGGGGGGACGATTAACCAAACAACGCTCCTTCAATAGGGTGGAACCGCCAGCGATCACAGCAGCGTTATCACGTAAAGCGAAGCGATCCGAAAGCGGTCAGAGAAAAGACCAGTGAATAATTGACTATTTTAAATAAATGTCAAATTTCAGGTCAGCCATTTTCACCACATCCTGTCACAAGCGAAGCGGTATATTTTGACTTAAAGAGGACTTTTCTATTTTGTTTGAGTGTCTTAATTTGCGGGCCAGGAATTATCCTGTTGTTCGCCCGGAACGCTTTTCAGGGATTAATCCGCTATCTCACTGCTTCTTTCTTCATCAGGATGGGCGCTTCGTCTGAAGCCTCTTTTCAGGCGAATCATTGCAACCCGAGGAGGAAAATAAATGAAACACGCTATCCAGCGTCGCTCACCCGACGATCTGTCACAGGTCGACATTCGTGAACAGTGGCAAATCACCTACTGGACACAGGAACTGGGCACGACACAGGAGAGGCTGACGCGTGCAATCCGCGAAAACGGGCCACAGATAGAACAGGTACGTGCGTGGCTGGCGCAGAATCCGCCACGTCGCCGTCCGGCCCAGCCGCTGAATGGCATCAAACGCTAAACTGTCTGCTGACTGACACGCTGTGTTAACGCCAGCCTCAGAGTGGATGCCCCGCTCTCTGCCGGGTTTACGCGGAGCAAAACGCTCAGCGGGCCTTAGTGCTTTCCCGGCTTTTACCTGCTGTTTTAACAGGTTACCTTTTCTGCCCCCTATGGCCTGCTATTCTCAGTCTGACCTGGCCGGATTTTTACTGTCGGAACCGGGTTAATGCTATTGTTAACCTGCCCGGATGTGAAATGTTCATACACAGGAAATAGATATTCACACTTCTGAAGACTCAGCCTGCAAATATAAAATCACCATCGGTCATTCGTATCACCCTGCTTCGATTAAATTTTCGAATCGTAAATCCCCCTTTTCTGCGTTAAAGAAAATAATAAGAGACACCCGCCGCGCACTCACCTATCATCCTGATGAAAATAAAAAATACGCACTATTTCCTGCCGCCCGAATGAAATTTCGCTCCGGGCAGTTTTCTTTTTCGCTCCGTAATCAGACGGTGCGGGGGTTTTACACACATGCTCAACCATTTACACGGCGACAGTGAGCGCCGAAGCCGTGCCTTACAGGCGCTGCGTGATCCCGACGAGAGTCGCGATGACGTATTACGCAAATTTGTCAGGCTGGCCAGTCAGGCCCTGGGGATCCCGGGCAGCTTTATCTCTGTGCTGGATGATGAGTTTCAGACCATCCGCGCATCTCATAATTTTGATCTGCAGCGTTCAACGCGGGCGGACTCTCTCTGCCGCCATGTGGTTGACAGCGACAGCGCGGTGATTGTCCCCGATACCTATCACGATGCGCGTTTTGTTACCCATCCGCTGATCACCGGTGCGCCTTTTATACGCTTTTACGCGGGTGTGCCTCTGAAAACCCGCGACGGTATGATTCTTGGCACACTCTGCGTGACCGACACCGAACCGCATGCCTTTGCCTGCGATCAGGTCACCACACTGACGCTGCTCTCAACCCTGGTGATGTCCTTTCTGGAAGCCTGGCATTCGGCAGGGTTTACCGATCCGGTCACCGGATTGCCTAACCGTCAGCGCCTGATCCGTGATTTGCAGTATATGGCCGTTGCCGGGGATATCACGCCGCGCCGCCTGGTTCTGATCGACTGTATTGATATGTCGCGCGCTTATGAGATGGCCCGCACCATGGGCATGAGTCCGGTTGAGAGCCTGCTGAAAGATATGGCGACCCTGCTGCCGCTGCGCCTGCGGCCGGCAGTGGGCGAGATGATTTACACCGTGGCAACGGGCCGGTTTGCCATTCTGACGCGAGCGGATAGCCGGCTCAGCGCAGCCTGGGTCGCCGGTCGTCTGGAAGGGATCAGCGCAGACATTGATGAGGGGCTCTCTGTTGCTCTTACGCCGCATACCGGAGAAGCGGGCTTTGTGGCAGGCAGCATGTCAGCGTCTGACGTGCTGCGCCGGGCCAGCACAGCGCTGAATGAAGCGGTAGGCCGCGGGCTACCCTCTCAGCGCTTTGATGAAGAGGCGGAAACGCAGCGCTCAGAAGATTTCCTGCTGATGACCGATCTTAAAACCGCGCTGCGTCAGAATATCGGGCTTTATATGGTCTATCAGCCGAAAATCTGTTTGCTGAAGGGTAAGCCGGTCGGACTGGAGGCGTTAATCCGCTGGAAACACCCCTGCCGGGGCGAACTTTCACCCGGCGCATTTATCCCGCTGGCTGAGCAGACAGACCTGCTCTCTGTGCTGACCGAGTGGATTATCGATAAAGCCATTGAACGTCTCAGCCGCCTGCGGAATCACTGCATTCAGTTGCCACTGACGATTAACGTCAGCGTACGCGACTTTGCCCGCGAAGGGTTTGCCGCCGGGCTGGAAAGTAAAATGCAGAAGGCTAAGCTGCCGACTTCTCTGCTGGGCATCGAATGCCTTGAGACAGAGCGTATTCTGGAAAGCCCGACCGCCCTGCGCGGGCTGGAGATGCTCAGAGAGCGGGGATTCACGATTTCACTCGATGATTTTGGTGCCGGCTATAGCAACATCAGCTATCTGCGTCGTATGCCGCTGGATGTGATCAAGCTGGACCGTTCCCTGATCAGTGAGCTTTCCTCCGATACGGCTTCACGCATCATCGCCCGCAGCATCATCGCCATGCTGAAAGAGCTGGACTATACCGTCGTGGCAGAGGGGGTTGAGTGTACGGATACGGTGGCCTCCCTGACCGAATATGGCTGCGATCAGGCTCAGGGCTTCTTCTATTCGAAACCGTTAGACGAGGAGGCGCTGGATCAGTGGCTTCACTGGAAGCTGCGGGGGGAGTGTATTTAATGCAACACGGCGCGTAGGATTGCGGTTGCATCGTTTTGTAGCGTTACGGATAGTGCCTGCTGCTCCTCCGGCTCGCCTTTTTTGCCGCTTTGCTTACCGCCGCCTTATGTGGTGCACACTGTGCGGGATCCGGCAAAGAAGGATGAAACATTTTTTGAACAATGTTAGCGTGTGCGCAACAACCATATGAACAGGAGCTGCACATGTTAACTACTATAATTTATCGCAGCCATATTTCAGATGATTTTCCGGTCAGAACCCTGCCAGAGATGGTCGATAATGCCAGTAAAATCAATACGTCTCACGGCGTGACCGGCATTCTGCTTTTCAACGGCACGCACTTCTTCCAGCTGCTTGAAGGCCCGGAAGCGGGCATTCTCGCAGTTTATGAGCGAATCTGTGCTGACCGCCGGCACCATAATGTCGTAGAACTGATGCGTGACTATGCGCCATACCGCCGCTTCGGTAATGCAGGCATGTCGCTGTTCGACCTGCGCGAACATGATCGCTCATCTCTGCTTCAGGCGGTTCTGGATAAGGGGACGTCAAAATATCAGCTGACCTATGATGATCGGGCACTGCAATTCCTGCGTACCTTCGTCGAGTCCCGCGAAAAAGAGAACTATTACGAGGTTCTCCCGCCGGGTTACTGGGAATTTATTTCCGAACACGATGAGGCGCCCGCGTCGAGTCCGGAAACAGAAGGCGTCACCTTCCGCCCGGTCGTCGATCCGCTGGCGCGTCGGGTGACGGCGATTGAAGCAACCACGGTTCGTCCGGCAACGTCCGGGGAGATCGCTGGCGATGCGCTTTACGCCGAAGACCTGGAAACCCTCAAACAGACCTTCAGCCATGCCGGCAGAGTCTGTCCTGATGATATGACGCTCTACGTCAGTCTGCTGCCGATGACGCTGGTAATTATCCCCGATGCCGTCACGCAGATCCTGGCTGCGATTGAGCAGGCAGGACTTGTGCCTGAACAGGTTGTGATCGGCGTCAGTGAAACCGCCGTGATTTCGCAGCTGGAGGCCTTCTCTGACGCCGTCCGCGCCCTGAAAGCCGTCGGCATCAGCCTGTCGATCGACAATTTCGGTGACGGTTCAGCAGGATTATCCCTGCTCACCCATATTCAGCCTGATCGCATCCGTATCGATGCCGGGATCACCCGCGACGTTCATCGCAGCGGACCTAAACAGGCAGTGGTACAGGCCATTATCAAATGCTGTTCAGCGCTGGAGATCACCGTTATCGCGGCGGGCATCGTTCAGGCTGAAGAGTGGATGTGGCTGGAAGCGGCTGGGGTTATCAACTTCCAGGGCACACTGTTTGCGGCTGCGGGTCGCTACGAGGCGCAGTCTGTCGCCTGGCCGGAATACCGGGAAGCGATGTAACCTTCGCTCTGCGCATCATGAAAAGCGGCACATCAGAGTGCCGCTTTTTTTAGCCGCAGCCAGAGACTGCATCACGCCCACCACCTGCACTGCGATGTCACCCTCTTTTTTCCTGCGTGACCATGTCACGAGATCCCGTTGATGCTGGATCCACCCTGCGGCTTAATGCCTGTAGATAACCACTGTAGCGAGTAGTCCAGTCCGGCGGCGTAAGGGATCCCCGAGGGCCTTTTCATCGACGCCGGTATCATAATGCACCAGATATTTACTGTAGCGAGTGCCCTTTTATATGAGCCTGCATGTGGAAGGTATTGCGTAATATCAGCACCGAGCGACAGCGTGTCAGCCTCTGTGCATCGGTTCTGGCAGCCTGAGGACTGATCGTCAGCTAAGCTTCTCGTTTTGATAACCACTATAGCGAGAACACCGGAAACGACCGGCACATGCGGCGGTAACGGGCACATCGTCCCCTCGGCGGGCGATTAAAGCGTGTATTACGGAGCCACTCCGGGTGTCCGGCATTATCCGGACTGGCATCAGACCCGTTACGGTTAACCACTGTAGCGAGTAGTGCTATATCAGCAAAAGAAGGTGACAGTCTGTGAAAAAACGATGACACAGGCCCTGAAATGATAGTAAGTGCTTACATTTATAGGTAAGAGGCTGCTGCAATCACAGCGATCGCATGATAACAACCACTATGGTGAGTAAACTGCGCTTTTCTGTTCTCATCTGATAACCACTGTAGCGAGAACGTTTACTCTGCCAGCACGATAATCCGTGCAGTAAACAGGCGATTGGTCGGAAAAGTGAGCGGGTAACCACTATAGCGAGTTAATCATGGGACAGGAATGAGGGCTTCAGATGCTCTGACAGAGCAGATAACCACTATAGCGAGTTTATCCGGACGAGCACAGGCTCCTTTGTGCCCCTGTGGACCGCAAAACGCACCGCATCAGCCTCGCCGCAATCCCATGAAAAGAGAAAATAACCACTGTAGCGAGTAAACAGCAGAGGTTTCCAGACCGTCAACCCTGCAGATAGCCGTGAGTAACCACTGTAGCGAGTAAAATTCTCGCCCCATCCTGTCGATCAGGATAACGGATGAGCCGCAGTGTGACGGGGATACAGAGATCGACGACAGTAAGCTCAGGAGACAACGCTTCAGAGGTAACCACTGTGGCGAGTAACCTGACTCGCTACAGTGGTTGCAGAAAGATAACGGAAGATCTGCCGCCTGCCGGGCATAGCCATTACAGCTTCTTTTGCTTACGGATCTTGTTCAGTAACTCTATTTCCTCGCGCGAAACCATAACCAGCTCACTGCTTTCCTCTGCGAGCAGCGGTTCAGGCAGGCTGACGTCAATCACGTCGGGATCGATATCCAGATCGTCAAACTCATCCATCTCATCATCGATCAGGCCCGACTTGCTGAGCGGCAGTTCGGCCGGGCGCAGCTTTGGATGGCGATAGTGGACCCAGAAGTAAACTGACGAGCCGCGACGCGTTTCGGTGTAGTCGAGATAACCAATCTCTTTTAACTGCTCCATGGCCTTTCTGACGGTGGCATTCTGGGTGATCACGCGCGAGGTCAGATTAAGCCGGGCGCGCAGACGCGCCATGGAGATCGGCGCCGGTTTTGGCGGCAGGCTTTCGATAAAGGTGTAGAGCGCCTGAGCAGACTCTTTGCGTGCCAGCTCATTGATGGCTTTCAGCTGCAGCAGAACCTTTCTGTCGAACTGATAGAGTTCAAAGATCTTGGGATCGGCCTGCAGCGTGACCGTATCCTTTTTAATGCTGTATTTGGCCGACTGCACCAGGTGCGTGGTGTAGTTTTCGCCGCCTTTGCTGGTAAACGTCAGGGTATTGGAGGCGATGCGCGTCAGCGACGCATCCAGACGGCTCCTGAGCTTCGAGGAGAGCCGCGCAGAGGGTATACCGCAGAGTTTGGCAAACTCAACGAATGAGAGCGTTACCGTGTCTCCCAGACACTCATGCGTGGCAAATGCCCGAATGATCCCCACCCAGGTTTTAAAGTCGTTATCCATATCCAGCCGCGCACCCAGAATCTTGATGTTGTCATAGCCTTCAGACCTGACCAGGGATAACTGTTTCAGATCCTGGGTCACGTCCATGGCGTTCATCTGGTTTTTCTGACTGCGAGCGGTGGATTTAAGCGTAGGAACAAACAGGCCGAGTCGCATCAATGCAACCGGCTGCACGGTGTTATTACTGTTGGGAGTCAGCGTAACAACCTCCCCCGTGCGTTTATCAGTTTCGCTAAACGCATCCGCTATGTTCAGGATATCTGGTTCTTTTCTTGGCATGGGGAAGATCCGTGATGTGAACAGACAAAAGCCGCCGCTACTCGATACAGTGGATACTATCACTCACTATAGCGGTTAATCTACTTGCCATAGTGGTTAATTGTCTCGCTACAGTGGATGTTTTGCTCGCTATAGTGGTTAGTCACATGTCCCGAAGGCAGGCATACCAGTGCCTCGCGGCTGCCGGGGATCTCTCAGGAACTTTCAGGGATCTTATGAGGATCGATGATTGGATCGATTCAGTGGATAACCCGACATATTTGGCTGAAAACTGCGCATCTTTCTGACACGCCAGGTTCTGTCAATAGCCGTTCTCCTGAACGGCCCTCTGAAAGTACCCACACAGCCCCTGACAGAAGCTTTTCCACACGCTGAAAGGCCATTTACTCGCTACAGTGGTTATCCGTCACTCGCCAGCGCGGTTGCTTTTCTCGCTACAGTGGTTGTTACACTCGCTACAGTGGTTTTTCTTCTCGCTATAGTGGTTACGGATCCCCTCTCAGGCGTGATGTGACAAGGCCTGGGACACTGCGGGGATCTGTTTAGGATCTCAGTTTGATCTATTAAGGATCGAACAATTGGATCTGGCCTGTGGATAACGGGGATAAAAACCAGACGTTAAAAATGAACCACAGAAGCAACCCCTCTCACAGGGCCTGCAGAAAACAGTCTGACAGGAGAGAAACGGGTAATTTTGTAAAGAGGCTAAAACAGTTGATAACGATGAGTGTGCCAGGCATCTGCCACAGTATTCTCACTAAACAGAAACAGGGCGTTAAACAGAAATCGTGCGCGTTTTCATTTTTTCCACCATGAAAATAATTTCATAACTAATTGATTTTAATAATTAAAATTATATATTTTCATGATGAAAACACCCTCGGGAAACGTTATTTCTGCCTCTGTTTGTAACGGTTAATGAACAAAAATCAGAAATGCACAAGGGATGGTGCTTTTATCCCTGCAAAAGATCAGAGATATCAGAAAGTAACAGAAGATACGATTGCCAGTATTTATCCGGGTGCAGAGCATAGCCGCGTTTCGAACAGGTAAATCAGTGATGGCTGTTAATAATTCAGAACGCTCCATAGCGGGATTAACCATGGCAACCCATCTGAGCATCAGCAGAAATTCACAGAATTGAGCACAGACGAGCATCGCACTATCAGAAAAGTATGACGGTCCAGATTTGTAAGTCTCAGACACCGCCTCTCTGAAAAGCCGCTGACACCACAATCTGGCCACCTGAAAAATAACACTTGCGCTGAAAGTATCGTCATCAATCTGAGTAGTGCTTAAATCGAATCGTTGCACTGAATGCCAGCAGGAAGTGAACTGACCCTTTTTCATGCACAAAGAAGTTTTGTGCAAACATTCCCTTCCCTGCCTTTAAATCGATTGATTGAATTTAACGACTATCACCATAGTGAATACGGGTCTGGCTGAGTGGCACCATGATTCTTGTCGGAGAGGCAGTTCTGTGCGTTCTGAACAGGGAAGTATTGCTGAGGTGGGAGCAGGAGCAGATTACGATAACAATCTCTGTAAGCCTCAGGCTTTTTACGCGCTCATCTGACCAGGCTTGTCGTGATACCTCTGTAAAATAGATTGTCCACGTCTGCTGACAGTATTTAATCCGGTATTTTGAACGGCAGATGCAGATAAGACTCAGACACCCTATCCATGCTAACGGAATAATTAAACTGACGCCTGTGACCCGATAATTTCAGACAGATTTTTCACCAGCCCTTTTCTCTTTCAATGTACTGATTTTATTGGTTTTTTATGAAATTTTCATGCTGAAAACACCATCAGAAAAACCTGTATGATACAGGCAGGAAGCTCACCGGGCATAATACCTCTTTCTGCGTAAAATCAGTTCCGCCATCTGCACAGTCATCGCTTTGCAGTTATTACTGTTTATGTTTTTAAAGCATAGACAATGCATGTACCCAGTTACTCTTCTCTAATCCTTCAGGTAATCCGCTTCACTCTGTGATAAAAAATCCAGGTTTTTAGCTTTTTTCTAAAAAATTGGCAGGTCGCTGCTTTTTGTGTAGTATGCCAAAAACATTAAGAAAGAGGGGCTTATGAAGCGTGATTATGGCGGAGTGCTGGAGATGGCAACCCGTGCCAACTCCATGTTGCATGGACTCAGCGATCATATTGAGCAGCAGCGTCAGGAGTTTAACCAGACCGGCTTTTATCAGACCTTTTCCCGCAACGCGGTCGCCAATATGCCACTGCTGAGCAAGCATGCCGTAGTTGCTGCGATCAGCGATATGGAAGCCGCAGGCTATCAGTTCGGTAAAAAACAGACCGGCAGCACGTCACAATATGCATTGACCATTCAGAACGTGGTCGACATCTATCAGCATCGTAAAGTCCCTAAATATCGTGACCGTCACGATGGTCCTTTTGTCGTGTTTGTGGTCAGCCTTAAAGGTGGCGTGTCTAAAACCGTCAGTACGGTTACCCTTGCGCACGGCATGCGCGCCCACCCTTCTATGCTGCACAACGACCTGCGCATCCTGGTTATCGACCTCGATCCTCAGGCGTCCAGCACCATGTTTCTGAGCCACACCAACAGCGTCGGTTCCGTACTCGAAACCGCCGCGCAGGCGATGCTGAACGACCTGGATGCCGATCAGCTGCGTGAGCAGTTTATCAAGCCGACCGTGATGCCTGGCGTGGATGTGATCCCGGCTTCGATTGACGACGGTTTTGTGGCAAGCGACTGGGAAGAGCTGGTTGCTGAACATCTGCCTGGCGTGGCACCTTCAGAGGTATTACGCCGCAACGTAATCGACCGTCTGGCGGGTGACTATGACTTCATCTTCCTGGACACCGGCCCCCACCTCGACTCTTTTATGCTGAATGCAATTGCAGCCAGTGACGTCCTGCTGACACCAACGCCCCCGGCGCAGGTCGATTTCCATTCCACTATGAAGTATCTGACCCGCCTGCCGGAGATGCTGGAGCGGATCGAATCTGAAGGCGTCGAACCACGCCTCAAGGCAAATATCGGCTTCATGTCCAAGATGACCTCCAAGCACGATCATCTGACTTCCCAGAGCTATGCGCGTGAGGTCTTTACCAAATCGATGCTGGACTGCGGTTTACCGCGCCTGGATGGATTCGAGCGCTGTGGCGAGTCTTTTGATACCGTCATCAGCGCTAACCCGGCCTCGTATCCGGGCAGTGCAGACGCGCTGCGCAAAGCCAAACATGAAGCCGAGCAGTTCTCCAGGGCTGTTTTTGACCGAATCGAATATATCAGGAGTACCCTGTGAGCAAACCTATACAGCGTATCGGCCGTAAATTCGGGGACTCGGCTATCGCCAGCATGATAGACAGCAGCAGCCAGTCACGCACCTTTACGCTGAAGTCGGGTGCCAAAGCGACCTTTGTCCGTCAGCTGATCCCGCATGATGATATTGCCACCCGAACCAGCGTTGATCCCGGTATCAACGGACGCGACCAGCGCACGCTGACGCCAGAGTCGCTGCAGGAGATCACCCGTACCATTACGCTGCAGCAGTTTTTCCCGGCTATCGGTCGCGTCAACGGAAACCAGATTGAGATCATGGATGGCTCACGCCGCCGCGCCGCCTGTATGCTTTCCGGCGCCAGTCTGGAAGTGCTGGTGACGGCGGATGCGCTGAGTCTCAGCGATGCGCGTCAGCTGGCCGCTGATATTCAGACGGCAAAAGAGCACAACCTGCGCGAGCTGGGGCTGCGCTTCAAGCTGATGTACGATAATGGCATGAGCAAAAGCGAGATCGCCAAAGCAGAGGGGATCTCCAATGCCAAAGTTTCCCGCGCGTTCCAGGCCGCCGCCGTTCCCGCCGAATTTATTGAGCTGTTCCCGGTCGTCTCTGAACTGACCCTGCAGGACTATCAGCTGCTGCTTGACGTATCGGAAGAGGCGAAAGCGGAGGCGATGGACATCAGCGAACTGGTCGATCAGATCCGTCACAGGCTGGATGATGATGCGGCCCTGCAAAGGGCCAGTCTGGATGAGAAGAAAGGCGTTATTCTGAACGGATTCAAAACGGCCCGCCGTCAGTTAAAGAAGCCGGCTCCCGCCAGCAAAACGGTGACGGAAAAACTGGCCACGTTCAGCACGGCCAATACCTATGCGCGTCGCAAAACCAATGACGAAAAGCGCACCATACAGTATGAATTCAGCCGCCTGCCAAAAGAGATAGCCGAGCAGATCGATGCCTCGATCAGACAGATACTCTCCACTGTCAAATAATCTCATATCAGCTCACGGATAACAGAACCGGCCCTGCGCCGGTTTTTTATTTCCGGCAAATCATTCCGGCCATCCCGCGTCTGCCTTCTCCCTTATTATTCCTGCAAAACTCTGTTAACCAGGCTCCAGATCAGTGGGGTTTAACTTGAAGTTACCGCCGTTTGACGCTATAGCTAAAACGGTTTAGCTTTCAGGTTTAATCAGAGGAGTGTGTTATGTCCGTTCGCGTATGGTGCCTCGGTGATGCCGTGGTGGATTTACTGCCCGAAACGCCGGGTCGCCTGATGCAGTGTCCGGGCGGTGCGCCCGCCAATGTGGCGGTGGGGATCGCCCGTCTTCAGGGAAACAGCGGTTTCATCGGCCGGGTAGGGGCCGATCCCTTTGGTGAGTTCATGCGGCAGACGCTCCGTGAAGAGCAGGTCGATACCCGCTATATGGTGGCCGATCCGGAGCACCGTACCTCAACGGTCGTGGTCGGTCTGGATGAGCAGGGTGAACGCTCCTTTACCTTTATGGTCCGGCCCAGTGCCGATCTGTTCCTCGCGGCTGCGGATTTGCCTGCTTTCCGTTCCGGCGAGTGGCTGCACTGCTGTTCGATCGCCCTGGCCGCTGAGCCTTCGCGCAGCACAACCCTGACGGCGATGCAGCAGATCCGGTCAGCAGGCGGTCATGTCAGCTTCGATTTAAATCTGCGCCAGGATCTCTGGCCCGATCCGGCGCAGCTGCGTGCGGTGGTCAGTGAGGCGCTGAGCTTTGCCGACGTCGTGAAGCTGTCGGACGATGAGCTGGCGTTTCTCTGCCCGGATCGGGAGCCGTCAGTCAGCATGCCGCAGCTGGCGGCGCAGTTTGGCCTTAAATTGCTGCTGGTCACCCGGGGCAGGGAAGGGGTCATCGCCTGTTTTCAGGACCAGATAAAGCATTACACGACTTCGCCGGTTACCAGCGTTGATACCACAGGTGCTGGGGATGCTTTTGTCGCGGGGCTGCTCTGGAAGCTGGCGCAGCACGGGCTGCCAGCCGACGAATCGCAGTTAGCGCGCTGTCTTGCCAGCGCACAGCACTGTGGTGCCCTGGCGACCACGGCTAAAGGGGCGATGACGGCGCTTCCCTGGCTTCACCAATTGGACGATCTGGCTGGCTGACGGTCATTTATTGCCCCTGTTTTGCGAGCTGTCTCACAATCACTAAACCGGTTTAGCTATTTTCGTTGCGAAGGGAAATTACCCGTGGCTATGATTTGCGCCTAAACCGGTTTAGCAAAAGCTGGTGATGATAGCCACTCTCCTCGGGGACATAAAAATGAAAAAAAGCACGCTGGCAGTGACCCTCTCTGCCCTTCTCCTTTCCACATCTGTCTGGGCCGATCCCAGCATGAGCAGCATTGAAGCTCGCCTGGCGGCCATGGAGCAGCGACTCCAGGCTGCCGAGCAGCGGGCGAGTGCCGCAGAAACCCGTGCTGAGAATGCTGAAAAGCAGGCTCAGCAGCTGGCGGCAGTACAGCAGCAGAATCAGGCGGCTGCCGCTCAGGTCGCAAAGAACAGCGCGAAACCGGAACCGACGCCTGCGGATAACGGGGGCTTCGAATTTCACGGCTATGCCCGTTCTGGTCTGCTGATGAACAGCTCGGCTGCCCGGACACAGGGCGGGCCAACCGTTACCCCTGCCGGGGAAACCGGCGGTCATGTAGGACGGCTGGGTAACGAACCGGACACCTACGTTGAACTTAACCTGGAGCATAAACAGACGCTGGACAATGGAGCGACTACCCGCTTCAAAGCGATGCTGGCGGACGGGCAGCGCACCTACAATGACTGGACCGCTGCCAGCAGCGATCTCAATCTGCGCCAGGCGTTTGTCGAACTCGGTCAGCTTCCTACCTTCAGCGGCGCGTTCGATAACGCCACAGTCTGGGCCGGTAAGCGTTTTGACCGGGATAACTTCGATATCCACTGGATTGACTCCGATGTCGTGTTCCTGGCCGGAACCGGCGCCGGTATTTACGACATGAAATGGGGCGAGCAGGCGCGAAGTAACCTCTCGCTGTATGGCCGTACCTTCGGTGATATTGAGAACAATGAGAACACCGCGCAGAACTACATCCTGTCGCTGAATAACTTTGTCGGGCCGGTGCAGCTGATGGTCAGCGGCATGCGGGCGAAAGATAATGACGATCGCCGCGACATTGACGGTCTTAGGGTGAAAAGCGACGCGGCAGAAACCGGCGTCCATGCTCTGCTGGGGCTCCACAACGACAGCTTTTACGGGCTGACAGAAGGTACCGCAAAAACCGCGCTGCTTTATGGTCACGGACTGGGTGCGGAAGTGAAATCCATTGGCTCCGACGGGGCGCTGCTGCCGGAGGCAAACACCTGGCGTCTGGCGAGTTATGGCATCACGCCGCTGGGTGGCGGCTGGCACATTGCGCCTGCGCTGCTGGCACAGCGCAGTGACGATCGTTATGTCAAAGGTGACAGTTATGACTGGGCAACAGTCAACCTGCGCCTGATTCAGGAGATCACGCAGAACTTTGAGATGCAGTATGAGGGTTCATATCAGTACATGGATCTGCGTCCGGCCGGTTACAACAACCGCAACGCGGTCAGCGGCAGCTTTACCAAACTGACCGTCGCCCCGACCCTGAAAGCCGGGGATGTCGGTGACTTCCTTAAACGGCCGGAAATCCGTCTCTTCGCCACCTGGATGGACTGGGATCACCGGCTGGATAACTACGCCAGTGACGATGCATTCGGCAGCAAAGGCTTCGATGCCGGCGGCGAATGGAACTTCGGCGTACAGATGGAAACCTGGTTCTGAACAGGCGGCCCCGGCAGCCGGGGCCATTACGCCATGCGGATAAAAACATAACAAGACTGAGGTATCTATGGATTACGTAAAAATCGCCCGGGCACTCCTGCCGCTGATGGGAGGCAAAGAGAACATCGCCAGCGCCGCCCACTGTGCCACGCGCCTGCGGCTGGTGCTGGCAGACGATGAGAAAGCGGACACTGCCGCCATTGGCCGCGTTGAGGGCGTTAAAGGCTGTTTCCGCAACGCCGGACAGCTGCAGGTGATCTTCGGCACCGGCGTGGTGAACAAAGTCTACGCGGCCTTTATTGCCGAGGCAGGCATCAGTGAGTCGAGCAAATCTGAAGCCGCCGACATTGCCGCCCGCAAGCTCAACCCTTTCCAGCGCATCGCCCGCCTGTTATCCAATATTTTCGTGCCCATTATCCCGGCGATTGTGGCGTCAGGTCTGCTGATGGGCCTGCTGGGAATGGTCAAAACCTACGGCTGGGTCAATCCAGAAAATGCGCTCTACATCATGCTGGACATGTGCAGTTCGGCGGCCTTTATCATCCTGCCGATCCTGATTGGCTTCACGGCTGCCCGTGAGTTTGGCGGCAATCCGTTTCTGGGCGCGACCCTGGGCGGGATCCTCACGCATCCGGCACTGACCAACGCCTGGGGTGTCGCCGCCGGTTTCCACACCATGAACTTCTTCGGCATCGAAGTGGCGATGATTGGCTATCAGGGCACGGTGTTCCCGGTGCTGCTGGCAGTGTGGTTTATGAGCCTGCTGGAAAAGCAGCTGCGCCGGATTATCCCGGATGCGCTGGATCTGATCCTCACGCCGTTCCTGACGGTCATCATCTCCGGCTTTATCGCGCTGCTGATTATCGGCCCGGCCGGCCGGATGCTGGGCGATGGGATCTCGTTTGTCCTCAGCACGCTGATTGCGCATGCTGGCTGGCTGGCCGGACTGGTGTTTGGCGGACTTTACTCGGTAATTGTGATTACCGGTGTGCATCACAGCTTTCACGCTATCGAAGCAGGACTGCTGGGCAACCCTTCAATTGGGGTGAATTTCCTGCTGCCCATCTGGGCGATGGCGAACGTCGCGCAGGGCGGTGCCTGTCTGGCGGTCTGGTTTAAAACCCGCGATGCAAAAATTAAAGCGATCTCACTGCCCTCGGCATTTTCCGCGCTGCTGGGGATCACCGAGGCAGCCATTTTTGGTATCAACCTGCGCTTTATGAAACCCTTTATCGCCGGATTAGTGGGCGGTGCGCTGGGCGGTGCCTGGGTCGTCTCGGTGCATGTTTATATGACGGCGGTAGGGCTGACCGGTCTGCCGGGTATGGCGATTGTCCAGGCCGGATCGCTGCTGAACTATATTATCGGTATCGTCATCGCGTTCACGGCCGCGTTCGTGATCTCTTATCTGCTTAAATACAAAACGGATGCAGAATAATGGTTTCATCAACACGTCTGGCCGCCATTCTGCAGGCGGTCATGCAGGGGATGCCAAAGGCGCTCAGCGACAGCCACTATCCCGGCTGGCATCTGGCACCGGTTACGGGCCTGCTGAACGATCCCAATGGCTTTATCCAGTCCGGGGGTGAGTATCATCTCTTTTACCAGTGGAATGCGCTGGGCTGCGCCCATCAGCACAAATGCTGGGGACACTGGCGATCAGCCGATCTGCTGCACTGGGTGCATCAGCCCCTTGCCCTGATGCCGGATGAGGCGTATGACCGCAGCGGCTGCTACTCCGGCAGCGCAGTGGAGGATGAAGGTGTCCTGACGCTGATCTACACCGGTAATGTGAAATTTGAGGATGGCTCGCGTACCGCGTGGCAGTGCCTGGCGCAGCAGAACAGCGCAGGCGGCTTTGATAAGCTAGGGCCGGTCATCGCGGTGCCCGAGGGCTACACCGGCCACGTTCGCGATCCCAAAGTGTGGCGGCATGAAGATCGCTGGTACATGGTGCTGGCCGCGCAGACGACAGAGCGACAGGGCAGGGTGCTGCTGCTGCGTTCTGACGATTTGCGAACGTGGCAGAATCTCGGTGAGATTGCGGGCAGCGAACGGGGCGGGCTGGCAGCCGCGGGCTACATGTGGGAGTGTCCTGATATGTTCAGGCTGGGCGACAGCACCTATCTGATCTGCTGCCCGCAGGGCGTGGCGCGCGAAGAGAAGCGCTATCTGAACAGCCACGCCTGCGCCTGGCTGAGCGGATCGCTGGATTATGCGCAGCCAGCCTTTGTGCATGGATCGCTGAATGAGATGGATGCCGGGTTTGAATTTTATGCCCCGCAGACCACGCTGACGGCGGACGGCCGGCGTCTGCTGGTGGGCTGGATGGGCACGCCGGATGGTGAAGAGATGGCCCAGCCCACGATTGCGCAGGGGTGGATCCATCAGATGACCTGTATACGCGAGCTGAGTTCGCGTAACGGCCGGCTCTGCCAGCAACCGATCGCCGAGCTGCAGGCGCTGCGGGAAAAGGAGCAGCACTATCTGGGCCGTGCCAGTGACGCGCCCGCGATCGCCGCGCGGCGACTGGAGCTGATGCTGGAGAGCGAGGGCGGCATCGAACTCCGCTTCGCGGATACGTTGATCCTGACGTGGCAGCAGGAGGAACTGCGGCTGACGCGCCGCAGCCTGGTGACGGGAGAGTGGATGACCCGTTACTGGACCGGAGCCGCCCGCCGGTTGCAGATCCTGTGCGACCACTCCAGCGTTGAGATCTTCATCAATGATGGCGAAGGGGTGATGAGCAGCCGCTATTTCCCTGAGCATCCGGCGAGGCTGACCCTGCACGGAGACGCAGAACTGCAGGTGCGCTACTGGTCGTTACGTCGCTGCATGGTAGAATAAGCGCCTGTTTCATTAACCGATGCCTTGTCGTGAGAAAAACAAAACGCGTTACCATCAGTGACATCGCCGGACTGGCCGGGGTTTCAAAAGCCACGGCCAGCCTGGTGCTCAACGGCCGTGGTGAAGAGTTACGGGTCGCGAAGGAGACGCGCGAACGGGTTCTGGCTCTGGCCAGGGAGCATCACTATCAGCCCAGCATTCACGCCCGGATGCTGCATGATGCCCGCAGTCATACGCTGGGGCTGGTCGTGCCGGAGATCACGAACCACGGTTTCGCCGCTTTTTCTCACGCGCTGGAAAATCTCTGCCGCGCGGCGGGCCTGCAGCTGCTGATCGCCTGTACCGACGAAAATGCCATCCAGGAGCGCGTTGTGGTCAGTAACCTGGTGTCGCGTCAGGTTGATGGGCTGATCGTCGCCTCCAGTATGCTGAGCGACAGCGACTATCTCAGCCTCAGCGAACAGCTGCCGGTGCTGCTGTTTGACCGCCATATGAACAATACGAAGCTGCCCTGGGTCATTACCGACTCGGTTACGCCAACGGCTGAACTGGTTGAAAAGCTGGCTCGTGCCTGCCCGGAAGAGATCTACTTTCTGGGCGGTCAGTCCGCACTCTCGCCGACACAGGATCGTCTGGCCGGATTCAGGCAGGGTCTGGCGCGGGCAGGGGTGACAGCGCAGCCGGAGTGGATAATCCAGGGTAACTATCATCCCGGCAGCGGCTATGAGATGTTTGCCACGCTCTGCAGCCAGCTGGGACGCCCGCCGAAAGCGATGTTCACCGCCGCCTGTGGCCTGCTTGAGGGGGTGCTGCGCTACATGAGCGAGCATAACCTGCTGAACAGCGACATCCGTATTGCCAGTTTTGACGATCACTATCTCTATGATTCGCTCTCGATCCCGATTGATACGGTAGAGCAGAATGTCCCTGAGCTGGCGCAGGCCAGTTTTTCTCTGCTGACCACGATGATTGCGGGTGAGGAACCCCTCCGGCGTCAGCTGGTCCTGCCCGCCACGCTGCGACTGCGCGGATAGCAGGCAGATGCTTTTCCGGTCAATGGCGTCACTCCGTTTTGCGCCGGATGCGCGAAAGAGAGGTCACAAGGCTGGTTTTATCGGCCTCACTGAGATGAGGCGCTGCAAGCGCCGCCATCAGCCCGCGTCGATCCGGCTCCGTCAGCGGGCCCGCCTTCAGACGCTGGCTGATCGCATTAAGCAGTTCTCTATCCAGCCGTTCTATCTGTTGCCGTGTTTCCGCCAGGTCTGCGGGTGCGCGGGCGTTTTCAGGCGTGGAGAGCCAGTCTGCCAGATAGCGGTACTGTATCGCTTTACCGGCGTTCATCAGGGCATGAATAAAGGGGGCCACCGACTGCGGTTCAAGCCCTGTCTGCTGCGCGTTGCTCAGCATCTTATCCAGCACAACCTGCTCACGAGGCAGATCTTCTACAGGCAAATGGTGCCGGGCTTTATAACCGGCAACGGCTTTCATAATCTGCATGCGTTCATTCAGTGCTGCTGAGATGGCGTCGGATGAAACCGATCCCGCGAAAGCGTTGCTGCATAAAAACAGTGAAGAGAGAAAAACAGCCACAAATTGTGTCATCTGCCTGCTCCGTTAATGAAAACTGGCACTGATTTATGCATGAAAAAATAACTTAGTGTGATTATTTTGTTTTCAAAATGTGAATGAGTGCGTTGATGCAGACGATCGCACTATATCGTTAATCAGATTGCGTTTTTTCATAAAAAATTCATCTCTGAATGCCATGCTGGCAGGCTGTTTCCAGCGTAACCCGATGCCATATCCGATTCTGCCGGAGGGGCTTTCCGGGCCGTCTGATCTGTCACGGGCAGAAGCGCCGTGCAATTAAATTGCGCGCCGGGCGGTGCGCAGATCGGCGGGCGTAAAAAAGTGATATTTCAGCAGGCAGCGCCGCCCGGCATTCTGCGCGCTGCGCAGAGAAGGGGTATTACCCGGCAGAATCGTACCGGTCAGCAGTGCCGCCGGGTCATAGCACTGATTAAGCTGCTGCTGCAGGCAGCGCTGAGCACGCGCGGCCAGCCCGCGGCCCTGATACGCAGGCGTAATCACCTCATCCATAATCTGGAATCCCTCCATAAATGCCAGCCGCCGCGGCACACAGATTATCAGCCCGGCCACGCTACCCTGCCAGACGATCAGACAGACATGCCCCCCGGCGATATCGTCACGCAGCTCCTGACTGCTGGTAGCCAGCAGCTGTCCGCGCAGATGGGGCAATGTCTGCCAGCTGGCGCGGTAGGCGCGGTTAATCGCCGTCATACAAACGGGATAATCCCTGTGGCTGGCTCTGACCAGCGAAAGTGCCGGATCGCCGGGTGCGCAGGATGATGCCGGCTCGCTGCCGAAGATCAGCTGGTCTGTGATGCCGATATCAGGCATGGAAGCAGGTAACAGAATACGCAGTTTCAGAGGCTTCAGCGGCTGCCAGGCCTGCATGATGGCGCTGGCAACGGTATGATCCAGCTCTCCGTCCCGCGCCACGACTTCAATAAAAGGCTGGGCGAGGTCGCCACCCAGATAACGGGGACCGGTGAGATAACGCTGACCGTTGATCGTCAGTTCACGCTGCAGAAAGGTGTGCTGAGGCAGGCCGGTTTCACGCCAGGGAAAAGCGGCCGAGAAATGATGATCGTGACATCTTAACGCCTCCTGTGCCAGCCAGCGGGTCAGCCAGTCGCTGAGGCAGGCAGAAGAGACCGGAACGGTACGATAAAGCGACACCATATAATTCAGCATACGAGTCCTTATTTGGCCGCCGTCAGCGATCGCCCGCTTCTCTGTGGCTCTGCCGGAGCGCAGAGAGGCAGATGTGGCTGCTGAGAGTGTAAACGAAGTGCGCGCTTTATGACCATCACTAACGCATCGGTAGCGTCTTTCATGCCCGTGCCCGTGCCGGTGACGCACGATCTGTCAGGCCCTGATGAAAATCCCGGCAGCATATCGCTCTGCGCGCGGATTAGTCCTCCCCGATGATGGTGCTGATCATAAACTCAGGATTTATTTCCTGAGATTCAGGCCGGATTATTTCCGCATGGTCAAATTAATTGATGATATAAGGCATAGTTGCACAAAAATATTAAGAATGCCGGGTCAGCATAACTTTTACGAAAATATGACGGAATCAGATAATCAGCCGGCAATAAATAGCTTATGCTTTAGGGGTCGTCAGATAATTATAAAATATTCAGTTCTTTTACCACCCGGGGGTTATATGGTTCATATTGATTTATGTACCAAAGAGGGCGTAATGAAAGCTTATGCTTTTCAGACGCCCATGCAGGCAATGACACTGTTGGATACAATTAAAGATGATGAGTTTCAGTGGTTTAATCTGGAGTGGGATGGACAAAGATTTACCTGCCCCTATCATTTTATTAAAAGACTCAGCAGCCGATCTTATATCCGATCATTCTGGCGTTAATTATCGTAATGTATTTAGCAGAGGCTCATCTGAACGTTTATCGCGATCTCTGCTTTTACTCTCCTGAAGCTGATTCATCTGGTCTGTTCAGCGGGGCAAACGCTGCCCCGCTATTTTCCCCTTAAACCGGTACTGTCATCGGTACCCCTGATAATAGCGGTGGACAAGGCCACGGATTCCGCCGCAACTCGCCCTCATTATTCACGGCTAAGTTTTATCGCGTTCAGCACATTGTCATCCATTGATTCAGCCGGACTGCGGGGTTGCAGACAACACCGGGCAATAAATCGTTATCAGGGGTAAATCGTCTTCTGTTCCCTTCTTTGAATCGGGTTGCGGCTGATACACTCAGATTAATCTCAATGCGGACCCCGACTCTGATGCATCAAGAAAAAATCCGTCTTCGCTCACTGCTGACTTTACTTTCAATTGGCGGGGTTATACTGACCTCGGGTCTGCTGCTGGGCGCGCTGCTGCTGTTTCAGAAGGCCAACATCGAAGAGAGCCTGCTGGAAGGCAACATTGCGTATGCCAGTAAACTGGCAGACACCACCGATCGCTATCTGGCGACAGCACAGCGTGAACTGGCGTGGAGCGCCACCCAGATCACGGGGCTCAGCGACACGCAACTGCTGAAAGCGGAAACCGAGCGGCTGCGGATGCAGTCGGGCATTTTCAACTCGGTGCTGGTGGTTAACAGTCATGCCATCGTGACCGCCATCTCCCCCGAAAGCCTGAATCTGAAGGGGGTCAGACTCGACTCACCCGCCAGTCAGCAGGCCATTACGACGCAAAAGCCCTTTATCTCTAATCCTTTTACCTCGGCCTCCGGAAATTATGTGGTGTTCCTGTCTCAGCCGCTCTTCAGCCCGGAAGGGCATTATCTCGGCTATGTGGGCGGGACGATCTACCTCAAAAAACACAGCATACTGAGTGACATCCTGAGCCAGCATTTCTATACCAAAGGGTCGACAGTCAGCGTGGTCAGCAATGACGGGCTGGTTATTTTCAGTCACGATCCGGCGCGCGTGGGCACAAAGATGCCCCTCAGCCCGGCGCTTCAGAAGCAGCTCGCATCGACCGAGAACGGCCATTTCACGCTGGAACGAGACGGACGGGACTTTCTGACCGGTTACGGAACGCTGCGCAGCACGGGCTGGAACATCTTTGTCACCGGCTCCTTTGAAACGGTCAGAACGATTCAGATCAAGTCAGCCGAGAATGCCCTCTGGTTCATTCTGATCATCATCGCCCTGACAGCAGCGATTATTGCGTCACTGGCCGGGCGAATCGCCTCGCCCCTCGAAAAGCTGGCGGACCAGGTTCGCAACGAGGGCAACGACCCGCAGAGCGGATCTCTTTCGGCGGTGAAAACCTGGTATTACGAGGCCGATCGGCTGAAAGAGGCCGCGCAGGAGTACCGCTATATCGTTGCCCGGCGTCTGGCGGCGCTGAATAACGAGGCGATGACCGATCCGCTGACGGGCTTGTGCAACCGGCGCGGTTTTACGGCGCTGGCGACAGCCTCAGACAGCCAGCATGAGCAGTGCGTGATCGCGATTGATATTGACCATTTTAAAAAGATTAACGATCTCTACGGGCATGATGCCGGCGATGCGGCACTGGTCAGGCTGGCTTCGTTACTGCGTCAGGCCTGTCGCACAGGCGATGTTGTCAGCCGGTTCGGCGGCGAGGAGTTTATTCTTTTGCTGCCACACACCACCCTGGCTGACGCCGCCGGTATCGCGGAGCGTATCCGTGAAACCGTCAGCGCCACGACCTTTCCGTTTGCCGGCACGATGACGATCTCTGCTGGGGTCGCCTCGCTGACAGAGGAGGGGAGTGACCGTGAGTCTCTGATACGGCGTGCCGATGAAGCACTCTACAAGGCCAAAGCCGCCGGACGTAACAGGGTGATAATGGCGAGGCCTGAAGGGTTCATCGCCTTTGCCCCGGCCTGATAACGCTTCAGGGGATGAGGGGGCTCAGCACTTGCTGCGAAGTCGCCAGCCGAGCCACTCATCCAGCGCCATTTCCGGCAACGGTCGGGCATAGAAAAAGCCCTGCGCCTGATCGCAGCCAAACTCGGTCAGTGCCGTTTCGGTTTCCGCACTCTCCACGCCTTCGGCCAGCACTGTGTAATCCAGATCCTTGAGCATAGCGATTATGCTGCGGGCAATAACGCGCGAAGCGGTATCCGATGAAATCTCGCTGATCAGCGAGCGGTCGAGCTTGATCACGTCCAGCGGCATGCGTCGCAGATAGCTGATGTTACTGTAGCCCGTACCGAAATCATCCAGCGAAATTCCGAAGCCACGCAGTTTCAGCATCTCAAGCCCCTGCATCGCGGCCGGGCTTTCCAGGATCCGTTCGGTCTCCAGACACTCAATGCCCAGCAGCGAAACCGGCAGCTTCGCTCTGATCATCTGATCCTCCAGTTGGTCGGCAAAACCGTCGCGGGAAAAATCGCTGCTGCTGACGTTAATGGTGACCGGCAGCTGAATATAACTGTCGCGCAGCCGTGCGAGGCGGGTGATAGCCTGATCGGTCACCCAGGCTGTCAGCTCGCTGAGCAGTTCGGTTTGTCCGGCAAAAGGCAGAAACTGCGCCGGTGAGAGTTCGCCGTGCTGGGGATGTTTCCAGCGGATAAGCGCTTCCAGGCCGATGGGCTTGCCGCTGTGCAGACAGATTTTAGGCTGATAGGCGAGCCATAGCCCTTTATTCTGGCGGATGGCTGCGGCCAGATCATGCATCAGGGTGAAATCCTGGGTATGGCGGGTATCGGTATCCTTGCTGAAAAGCATGGAGGGAACGTCACGGGTAATCGCCTCATGCAGGGCGCTGACGGCACGTCGCAGGATCTCCTGCGGCGGCAGTTCCCCGGTGTTGAACCCGGCTTCCCCGGTGTGAGTCACCAGCGCTACCGACAGTCCGTCGCCGAGATCGGCGCTGATCCCCGTCAGCTTATCTGCCACCCAGTTGGCCGTCATCCTGCTCTCCTGACGTGTCAGCAGCGCAAAACGCCCGGTTGCCACCGTGTAGAGCATTTCACCCGGCGCGGGCCGCAGACGCAGCGGCAGCAGGGTGGCAACATCTTTCAGCAGGCTTTCAACCGGGCCCATTCCCATTGAGCGCGCAAGCTCATAGGCGCGCGGCATATCGATGCAGTCAATCAGAACCAGCCGCCGTGGCGTGGTGTCGCCGGAGGCGGCCAGAAACTGCAGATCGCGGATCAGACGCTGACGGTTAGGCAGGCCCGTAACCGGATCGGCAAAGCCCGCCGAATACCAGGCTTCCAGAAAAGACATTACCAGCGCCGCCAGCATGGTGAGCATCGCCACCTGCTCGCTACCGAAGCGATGAGGTGCCACGTCGGTGACGCACAACGTTCCCAGAATGAGGCCGGTGCTGCTCTTCAGCGGCACGCCGGCATAGAAGCGAATAAACGGCGCGCCCAGGATCAGCGGATGTTCCGCAAAGCGTGCGTCGAGCAGCGTATCAGGCACCACCACGATACTGTCACTGTCTACGGCGTAACGGCAGAGCGAATCCTGGCGGGAAGAGTGCGTCAGCGTGAAATTATGCGCTGCCCTGACGTACTGCATCTCATCATCCAGCACGGAGATAAAACTCCCCGGAATACCGAGCGCCTGGCTGGCCAGCCGGACAAACTGCCGCAAAACCTGGTCACGACTTTCGTCGTAACTCAACAGCGCATTCAGCGTGCGCGCGCGGCAATCGTCGTCGCCGCCTGAACATGTAAGCATGGATCCCTCCGCACCGTCTGGTTACGGAGCGAAATTAAACAGATAAATTTAATGATATGGCGTGATCACTACAGGCAATTTCTTAAAAAGGGAATAGCCCTGACAGTTTATTTTTTTAGTTCACTGTGCGCCACTCCTGACCAGGATAGCAGGGCTTTTTTCTTTAACGAAATATTTTACTAATCACGATTCTATTATTTTGTCGTCAGAAACTTTTAATTTCTGAAATACCCTGCCAGGATAGAAGGCATAAAAATAGTGCGCTATATAATAACGCATTAAAGTAGATGACAAAACTCATTATTGCCTTTTTTAACTACACCAAAACAACATCAGGGAAACCCTCATGAATTCACTCAGGCATTTCACCATTCGCCGCGTTGTGCTGTGGATGATGATCGTATCCGTCGGCGTGATTGCGCTGGCGGGCGGTTACAGCAACCAGGTCGTGCGCGATATCTTTCGCCAGACGGAACGCGCCGACCTCCTGTCGCAGCAGCTGAGCGTGCTGGCGCAGAGTGCTCTCGTTATGCAGAGCGGCCGCCCGGCCGAGAAAGATGCGCTCATTGCCGCGATGCCGGCTGGCCCTGAATGGGATGGTCTGCGTACAACCCTCCTGGCCGCCCCTGCAGACTTCCCGTCCGCTGCCCGCGAACAGCTTAATCAGCTGACGCAGCAGCTGGCACAAAGTCAGGCTCCGCTCAGGGCTGACCGCCGTAAGCTGGAAGGCGCACTGCTGGCCGCGCTGCTGATGTCCGTGGCATTGCTGCTGTTCTGTGACCGCTATCTGGTGGTTCATCTGGTGCGTCCGGTAGGTAAGATCCGCGCGCACCTGAAAGTAATCGCGGACGGCGATCTGACCCGTGAACCTGAAGATCTGGGGCGCAACTGCGTTGGTCAGCTGGTGCCGCTGGTGAAAGAGATGCAGCACAGTCTGCTGGAAACGGTCAGTGCCATTCACGATAACGCGGCGATCCTTCATCGCGAAGCGGGTGACATTGCTGCAGGCAATGCGGACCTCTCTGACCGGACTTCGACCCAGGCTGCGGCGCTGGAGCAGACGGCGGCCAGCATGGAGGAGATCACCGTCACCGTACGCAACAACGCGCAGAACGCCCGCGAGGCGCGGGAACTGGCCGTCAGCACCACGGATACCACCCGCGAGGGCGTGGCGCTGGTCCGGACAGTCGCGACGGCTATTGCCAGCATTGCGCAGGGCTCAGAAAAAATCCGCCAGTTCACTGCCACTATCAACGGCATTGCGTTTCAGACCAATATCCTGGCGCTGAACGCCGCCGTCGAAGCGGCCCGTGCGGGTGAGCAGGGCCGCGGTTTTGCGGTGGTTGCCAGCGAGGTCCGTTCACTGGCGCAGCGCAGCGCGGCCGCCTCTAAAGAGATTGAAGAGCTGATTACCGAAACGGTCGCGCGTGTCGATGACGGCAGGCGTGCGGCCGAGAGCGCAGGGACCACGATGGAAGCGGTGCTGCGTGGCGTCGGCGGTGTTAACGAGCGCATCGGACAGATTGCGCTGGCATCGGATGAGCAGAGTAAGGGGATTGCCCAGGTGACGGTGGCCGTGGCTGAACTGGACCGCGTGACCCAGCAGAATGCGACGCTGGTTCAGCAGGTTTCTGCAACGGCTGGCAGCCTCAGTGGACAGACCGAAACGCTGGGAAGCGTGATTACGCGTTTTACCCTGCCACAACAGCCTGCTTCTGCGGTCAGCAGGCCCGCAGCGCCCGTGGAGCAGCCGGGTGGCTGGGCCGCCTTCAGTCAGGCCTAGCCTGAACGCCCTCTCATTAAGTCCGGGCTGGCCGTACGTGTATTAATCGCGGCCAGCTTTCCGGCTTATTTTAAAGATGAATAAATGCGTCATTTATTTTAAGTGTTATTGACGCCGATCATCGCAAAGCCATTTTTGCGATTCAGAATGAAAATAATGATTCAAGCCGGGCAGGAATTGTCCGATGAGAACGGAAAATATAATTTCACTTAATTCCAGCACGTTTGCTGATTTTTTACGCTTTCCTGACACGAAAAATACCCGGGATTTAAAACTTAACTCAAATTTATATGTTGGCTGCAGGCAGATCCTTCTGTCCGGCCATCGGATCGGGGCACCGTATGCGGAGCGTTCATATGAGAAATCAGATTTTTCAGCAGCCCGTCGTTGTGCAGCACAACGTGCGTGAACTGCGTAAGGCAGCCGGACTCTCACAGGAGATTGCGGCAGAGCGGTTTGATCTCAGCCAGCGGGTCTGGCAGACCAAAGAAGCATCGAAAAATCCTGCGCTGCTCAGCCAGGGGGAATATGAGCTGCTGATGCTGCTGGCCGGAGAGCATCCCTACTATGAGCTGGTCCCGAAACCGAAAAAGTAGGATCGTCAGCCTCTGTTTTCGCTGAAGTAAAGTTATGTCAGGCCGATATATAGCTAAACGAAGCGCATTATCCCGCTCGTCTGATATGCCCCGGCCGGTTCTGGCTGGCGCGGTCCGCAAACAGGCGCTGCTGCGTCGCGACCTCTCAGCCGGGCAGAACGTGTTAACTGGCGTCCGCTTCTGGCGGCACCAGCTTTATCGGGCTCTGTGCGGCAATCTGTTGCTGCCGGGCTCACTGACGGGCCTTTCTTCCGGCAGCGGGTCGGCAGCGCAATCTGTCCGTCCTGTCTGATTGAACGTGTCCTCTTTATGCTGTGTCATGCCGGCCACAGCAGATAACATCAGAGGGGAGATGACGTTGAAACGTCCCGTTTATCATGATGCCGAGGCCGCTCGCCTCGACGCACTCAAACAGTATCATCTGATGGATACACCGCCGACCGATGCGCTGGACCGCCTCACCACGCTGGCCGCGCGCCTGTTTAAGGTGCCGGTCGCCTTTGTGTCGCTGATTGATGAGAAGCGGCAATTCTTCGCCTCCCGCTACGGTCTGAATATCTCCGGCACCGCGCGTAACGTCGCTTTCTGCAATCATACGCTGGCGAAAGGCGACATCCTCTGTGTGCCCGATACGCTGAAGGATCCGCGCTTTTGCGACAGTCCGCTGGTGCATGGCTATCCCTTTATCCGCTTTTACGCCGGGATCCCGCTCTCAACCCCCGATGGTCATCACATTGGCACCGTCTGCCTGACCGACAGCCATCCGCGTGAGCCGCTGACGGCGGAGGATCGGCAGCATCTGGCCGACATCGCCGCCCTGGTGATGGATCGCATGGAGATGCACCGTCTGGAATTGCTGCGTTACACCAGCCAGCAGCGGCTTCAGGCGATCTCATCGACCTCGCCTGACGCCATTGTCTGCACCGACCTGCGGCGCGGCATCATCTTCTGGAATCCGGCCGCGACGGCGCTGTTTGGCTACACCGCCGAAGAGATGCGGGGCCAGTACGTCAGCGAGCTGATTCCGGCGCGCTGCCAGACCGATTATCGCACCGAACTGGCTCGTATCACCGCGGATGATGCGGCGATCTCTCTGCCGCGCTCGTTACAGATCTGGGGCGTGACCCGGAATGGTCGCGAATTTCCGGCCGAGGTCTCTTTTTCCGGCTGGTATGAAGAGGGCGAGCGGCTGGTGGGAATGATTATCCGTGATGTCACGGCCCGCTATGAGAGTGAAGCGCGACTCTGTGAACTGGCCTCTCTGGATATGCTGACGCGACTCGCCAGCCGCAGCGCCTTTATGGAGCAGGTGGCTCAGCTGACCAAAGCGGGCGTGCCCTATACGCTACTGATGACCGACCTCGATGGCTTCAAGGAGGTCAATGACACGCTGGGACATGCCGCCGGGGATGCGCTGCTGTGTCACGTCGCCGAACAGATTCGGGCGGTCTGTACCAGCGCCGTAACGGCTGCGCGTCTGGGCGGTGATGAATTTGTGATCCTGCTGGCGGGTGGCAGCGCCGAAGCGGCAATCATGGCGGAAAAACTGATTGCGGCCGTGCAGACGCCGTTCCGTTACCACGACTCACCCGTTGTGGTGGGAGCCAGCACTGGCATCGCCTCTTATCCTGAGCATGGCCGCGATCCCTCTTCGGTGATGTCTGCCGCGGACCTGGCGCTCTATCGCGCCAAGGCCTCGGGCAAAGGGTGCAGCATTCTGTTTATGCCCGCATTCCGGGATGCCGAACAGCAGCGTCGTCGCTTTGAGCGCGAACTGGAAACGGCGGTACGGCAGCAGCAGTTCACGCTTTATTATCAGCCCCGCTACGACGTGGAAAGCGGCAGACTCGTGGGCTGCGAGACCCTGGTGCGCTGGCAGCATCCGACGCGCGGCTTGCTGTTGCCCGCGGAGTTCATCGGTATGCTGGTGAAGAGTCCGCTTTCCGTCACGCTCGGGGAGTGGATTATCCGCAGTGCGCTGGCTCAGGTCCGGCAGTGGCAGGTGCGTTTTCCCGCGCTTCGCGTCAGCATCAACCTGTTTCCGCGTCAGCTGACCGGACAGACGCTGGAAGCGGTGATCCGTGAAAGCGCCGGAGGCGATGCCGGTTTCGTCGAGCTGGAGGTGGATGAGCCGCTGCTGGCGGTGCTGGTGCAGGATATGCCCGCGCAGGTGGAGGCCGTGCGCCGGACGGGCGCCTCCTTTGTTATCGATCACTACGGTCGGACGCTGGGGGCGCTTAATCTGCTGCGCTACAGCTTTGTGTCGGGCTTCAAGATCGATAAGTCGCTGACGCTGGAACTGGATTCCAGTATGCGGGTGCGGATGATGTTTCGCGCCATGACCGCGCTGGGGAAAAGCCTGGGTATTCAGGTCGCGGCAGAAGGCGTGGAGGAGAAAGATCAGATCGCTTTTGTCACGACAGCCGGATGCAACGTGATGCAGGGAAATGGGTTATGTCAGCCACTGACGCCAGAGGACTTTGAGGCGATGCTGGATCAGGAAGCCCCTGTGCTGCCTGCTGTCAGCGGTTACGGCGTCACGCCACGCTGACCGGTTCGTCCTGTACGGCGGCGCGCTGGCCACTCATCAGCGTGCTGCTGGCCGGTATTCCTCTTTCAGCAAGCCGAAGATCCAGTCATCCTGCCATCTGCCGTCGAGAAAGAAGTTCTGCCGTAAGGTGCCTTCCTGAATAAAACCGGCCGACAGCAGGGTCCGGCATGATGCCGCGTTACCCGCCGTGACGGTGGCGACCATTTTACGGTAATTCTGCTGCTCAAAGCAGAAGGCGATCGTGGCCCGCAGCGACTCGCTGCCGTAGCCTTTACCCTGCGCCTCTGCGGCCAGCAGAAAACCCGCCTCAGCTATCCCGTCTCCGCGATCGATAAACCCGCACAGGCCCACCGGAAGCCCGGAGGTTTTCTCCTCAATCACCAGACACAGCCAGTGCGGACAGCCCCTGTACCAGGCGGGCAGCCGCACATCAAAAGAGTGTGTTCTGATCTCTTCGGCGCTGCGCGGGTCGCTGATGTATTGCATCACCGATCGGTCCTGACTGACTGCCAGATAGAAAGGCCAGTCCTGCTGACGCAGCGGACGGTAGGTGAGGCGGGGCGAGATTACCTGTGGCGGGGTTTCAGACGCGTCCGTTGACATGCGGTCACTTCCTGGGAATCGGATTAGTGAGGTGATGGAGCAAAAATACCACACTATTAAAGACGAACGGCAGGCGATCGCGTCACGATGCGAAGCGCCACGCAAGGTCGGGATATTTTCCTGTTTTTCGCATTCGCCTCTGCTGGCGACTGCTCACAGGAGTTATTCATAACTGTGCTGGCAGGTCATCTTCACGCTTCATTGCTACGCTTAGTCCGATAGCTGAATGTTGACGCTGATGAGAGTAGCCCTATGGATCTGAAAACGTTTGAAGCTGACGCCTGGACGGGACTGATGGACGCGGCCGCCGATCCGCACGCCGGATTCCGCTATGTGACGCTCTGCACGGCCGATACCGCGCAGCGGCCTCAGGCGCGCATCGTGGTACTGCGCGAATGCGATGATGCGCGCCGGAGGCTGACATTTCATACCGATGTCCGCAGCCCGAAATGGCAGGAGATGGCGGCGAACCCGCAGGTCACCGTACTGGGATATTGCCATGAGCGCCGCCTGCAACTGCGCCTGGCCGGGCAGGTTCACCTTTATGCGGCAGGCAGTGAGATCGCCCGCAATACCTGGCGTGCGCTGCCGTCGCATACCCGGCAGACATACAGCGGTGGAGCGCCTGGCGGGGTGCGGGTAACAGCGCATCAGCCAGATGAATTAACGGACCCGGAAGCCGGAGAATCCCGCTTCGGCGTGGTGATCCTTCACACCAGCAGGCTTGACGCTTATCAGCTTCAGCGAAATGACAACCAGCGCGCGCTGTTTCGCTATGCCGCTGAGGGGGCATTACTGGCAAGCGAGTGGATTAATCCGTAAGGGGAGCTGACAGTGATGATTCTGCTTATCGAACACTATGCGCAGAAACCTTTTCTCATCAGGACATCCGATCCGGCAGACGCGATTAAAATTTGCAGGGAGCAGCTGAGACTGATCGTATGAGATCTGTTACCGGCAACCGGGCACCCTGATTGCGTTCATGAAGGGCTGAACAACAGGCGCGAGCTGCCGCTTCCGATGATCCGCCCCCCCTTGTGTCAGGTGCGGAAGAAGAGCCAGCCAGAATACCGGTTCCGGGTCCGTTCAGGAAATCCCCCCGCCTCCTGAGATGAGAGCCGGTTAATGCGGCACCTCTCCTCCCGCATCAAATACCTCCCCATTGCGTTGTACATCCCAGGATCCCTGACTACCCTTGCCTGGGTGCCGGGGCCGGAGCGGGCCGCATCGCCTGAACACCCAATCGGCCATCACCACTTTCAGCGACTACCGGCAGGCGAGCCTTAGCCTGCCAGAGATGATCAAACAGGGACATCATGAAAGAAAAAAGCTCCACCGATCCTTACCGCGCTGATGAGCACATTGATCCTTATGTCTCGGTTCAGGGTGCCAGAACACACAATCTTAAAGATGTGTCGCTGCGGTTCCCCCGGAATGCGCTGGTGGTCTTTACCGGGGTCTCCGGCTCCGGCAAGTCCTCACTCGCTTTTGACACCCTCTATGCGGAAGCGCAGCGCCGGTTTATTGAGTCGGTTTCGCCTCACGCCCGCCGTCTCATCGATCAGGCCGCTGCGCCGGATGTGGACAATATCGACGGGCTTCCGCCTGCCGTGGCGCTTCAGCAGAGCCGGACGGGTGCCCAGGAACGCTCAACGGTGGGCAGCCTGACCCGCATTTCCGTCACGCTGCGCCTGCTGTTTTCACGTGCGGGCGTAAGGCCAGAGGGCGTGCCCTTCATGACGGCCGACTATTTTTCCCCCAACCATCCCAAAGGCGCCTGTCCGCATTGTCAGGGACTTGGCCGGGTGCATACCGTCAGAACCGAAGCGATGGTGCCGGATGAATCACTCAGCATCCGCGAAGGCGCGATTGCCTCATGGCCCAGAGGCTGGCACAACAAGAATCTGCGCAGCATTCTGGAGACGCTCGGCTATGACGTCGATGCGCCCTGGCACACGCTTTCATCCCGCGATCGGCAGTGGATACTGCTGACCGATGAACAACCCTCCGTGCCGATTTTTGTCGGGCTGAACGCGGCGCAGCGGGAAAAAGCGCTGGCGGCGGGCGAAGAGCCCGCCTATACCGGCACCTACACCAGTGCGGCAAAAATTGTGCTGCAGGGCTATGCGGGTGGCAGCGAAACCACGAAGAAACGGCTGGCGCGCTTTGTGACGGTCGCGCCCTGTCCGGAATGCCACGGCAAAAGGCTTAACCGGGATGCGCTCTCCGTCACTTTTGCCGGAGAGGATATCGCCAGCCTGAGTGAGCTTCCGGTCTCTGAACTGCGTGAGCGGCTGAAACCCTATGCACAGGGCGTCTCGCCGGATATGCCCGCCGAAGCGGCGCTGCGCGAGGCGGTGCTCCGCATGACCGCCGATATCTGCACGCGGCTTGGTCAGCTGGAGACGCTGGGGCTGGGACATCTCGCGCCGGGACGCCGTACCACGCAGCTTTCCTCTGGTGAGCTGCAGCGCGTACGTCTGGCCACCCAGCTGATTTCCCATCTGTTCGGCGTACTCTACGTGCTGGATGAGCCTTCAGCGGGGCTGCATCCCGACGATGTCCGATCGCTGCAGGTCTCACTGAAAAACCTGGTCCGGGCAGGCAACTCACTGGTTGTCGTCGAGCATAATACGGACCTGATTGCCGGGGCGGACTGGCTGGTGGAGGTCGGGCCGGGTCCGGGCAGTCACGGCGGCGCGATCGTCTATAACGGGGTGCCAGCCGGACTGGAAGCGGTCAGCGCCTCGCCGACCGCGGAATATCTCTTTGCCCGCAGCTACAGCGGGCTGCGTCAGCGTCGGCCTGCTGAGCACTGGCTCAGGCTGGCGCAGATCGTCTGCAACAATATCGTCGGCGTCGATATTGCTATCCCGCTGGCGAGAATGACCGCTGTCACCGGGATTTCGGGATCGGGCAAATCCACCCTGCTGAATCGCGTACTGCCGGAATTGCTCGGACGTTTTGATACGCCACCTGACAGTCAGGAGGGCGAGGAAGAGGAGCCGGTGCCTGATGTGACAGGCCAGATAACCAGTGGCGGTGATGCCATCGGCCGGCTGGTCAGGATCGATCAGCGTCCGATCGGTCGGACGCCACGCTCGAATCTTGCCACCTACACCGGATTTTTCGACATCATCCGCCGGCTCTTTGCCGACACGCCCGCCGCGAAAGCCAGAGGGTTCAGCGCCAGCCGCTTTTCATTCAACCTGCCCGCCGGGCGCTGTCCGGCGTGTGAAGGGCAGGGGCAGATTTCCATTGAGCTGCTCTTTATGCCGAGCGCGACGGCAACCTGCTCGGTCTGTGAGGGACGCCGTTATAATCCTGAAACGCTTGAGGTGACATGGAATAACCTCACGATCGCCGACGTGCTCGATCTTACCGTCGATGAGGCCAGCGAACTGTTCCGGGAATATGACGGGATCCAGCGTTCCCTGACGGCGCTGACGTCCCTGGGCCTGGGCTATCTGACGCTGGGGCAGCCCGCCACGGAACTCTCCGGTGGCGAGTGTCAGCGCATCAAGCTCGCCTGGGAACTGCAGCGCGTGCAGCGCACCGCCACGCTCTATCTGCTGGATGAGCCTTCGACAGGTCTGCATCCGTCGGACATGGATAAACTGCTGGTCGTGCTGGATGAGCTGGTGATGCGCGGCCATACCGTGGTGATGGCGGAACACACGATGCGGATTGTGGCCGAGGCGGACTGGGTCATCGATCTGGGGCCCGGTTCCGGGCTGAAGGGCGGGCGGGTTGTCTCAGCCGGGTCACCGGAGGCGGTCAGCCGCGCGAAACAGAGTCTTACCGCCCCCTGGCTGGCTGCGCAGCTGAAAAAGCGGACGGGCGATCCGGCATAAGCTGACAGCACCGGACGCCGCGGCTGAAACGGCAGTAGCAGAAGAGCCCGGAAGTCAGCTTCTGAGCCCGTCAGTAATGATCCCGGCAGGAGGCGGTTAACAGCGCGTTCGCACTGACGGCCTGTCTGCCCCGTTCATCCTGCTGCCCTGATCAGTGGAGACCGGGATTTTATCAGCGCAGTGGTGCATTAGCCTGCAATCCATCCAGTTCGCGGACGTCATGACTGCAGAAAAAGGTAATCTCACCTCCATGCTGGCAGGAGAGATCCCGCAGTCGCTGCTGATTATGCCGCCTGGCCCGGTTATCCATTCCCATCATCCACTGGTAAAAGCGCAGCCCCGGCGTGCAGTGGCGCGTCTGCTGGCGCATCTCACCGCGATAAAACCAGGCATCGCCGCCGTGCAACAGCCAGCCATCGGGCTGCCGGATGGCGATACCCGCGTGACCGGGTGTATGGCCTGCCAGCGGCACCAGCAGAATCTCTGGCGGCAGGTCACGCAGGCGATTGACGGCCTCAAAACCAAACCAGGTTTCTCCCTGCGGCTGATAGGTTTCCCACTGGCTGATCCCGCCCCATTGTCCTGGACGGTAACGTTCACGCGACAGCCAGCTATGACGGCGATGGGCGGTATCAACCTCCTGCTGCAACAGATGGAGGCGCGCCTGCGGAAAATCGGTCAGCCCGCCGGCATGGTCAAAATCGAGATGGGTCAGGATGATATGGCGTACATCTTCCGCCCGGAATCCCCGCGCCGTGATCTGGGACAGCGCAGTGAGATCGTCGCGTCGCTGAATATTGTTCAGCGCACGAAAAAAGCCGGACAGACGGCTGCCGGGCGCATGGACATCCTGCCGTCCGAATCCGGTATCCACCAGCACCAGCCCATCGCGGTCGGTCTCGATTAGCAGACAGTGGCAGACCAGATGCGCCCTGAGGCCTTTGCTGAATCCATCGTAGAACGCGCCGCCCAGCGGGCACATACAGCCGCAGTTAAGATGGTGAATTTTCATCGAAGCTCCATTGCGTTAACGGGAAATGATCCGAGGCGGGTGCCGTCCGGCACACAGATCTCAGCCTGGCTATAGAGTGTAGAGAGGGTTGGAGCAGTAGGCGGAGCGGTGAAGCGGATAACCGGTCAGGATTGTCGGTTATCCGCCAGAAAACGGAAGATTAACGGTGGAACAGCGGGAAAGCGCCGGTGATCAGGCCGCCCGCCATCAGGACGAGACTGACCAGAATTCCCCACTTGATGGCAAAACGCTGGTGGTCACCGATATCAACCTTCGCCAGGCCAACCAGCAGGTAAACGGATGGCACCAGCGGGCTCAGCAGGTGGAATGGCTGACCGACGATAGATGCGCGGGCGATCTCTTCTGCGGTAATGCCGTAGCTGGCCGCCGTCTGGGCGATCACCGGGAGAATGCCGAAGTAAAAGGCGTCATTCGACATAAAGAAGGTGAAAGGCAGGCTGACCAGCGCGGTAAAGAGCGCCAGGTAAGGCCCGAAGCTGTGTGGGATCACCGCCAGCAGGCTCTTCGCCATCGCATCGACCATGCCGGTCCCGGAGAGGATCCCGGTGAAAATGCCCGCGGCAAAAATCAGCGAGGTCACTGCCAGCACGTTTCCGGCGTGCGCGCTGATGCGGGCTTTCTGCTCCTCCAGCGTCGGATAGTTGAGCATGACGGCAATCGCAAACGCCAGCATAAACAGGATCTGAATCGGCATTAAGCCGATGACCAGCAGCACCAGCAGCACGGTGGTCAGAATGAAGTTCGGCCAGAACATCTTTGGACGGCGGTTGGCGGCGCACTCTTCGGCGTCGCCCAGCCCCAGCTCAATGTTGTCCAGATGATGCTCTTTCATGCTCATCACGCCTAAACGCTTACGCTCACGCAGACCAAACAGCACCGCCATCGCCACCAGACTGGCGCACGCCAGCAGCATGGCAGGCAGCATTGGAATAAAGATGTCGAGAGCGTCGATGCGCAGCGCCGCGGCAGCACGGGCCGTCGGTCCGCCCCAGGGTGAGAGGTTCATGATACCGCTGGCGAGATTGACCAGGCAGGTCATCATCAGTACGTTCATACCCAGCCGGTGATAGAGCGGCAGGAAAGCGGCAATGGCGATCATATAGGTGGTCGAACTGTCACCATCCAGCGAGACCAGCAGGGTTAAAATCGCCGTTCCCACCAGCACTTTGAGCGGGTCTCCGCGCACCAGCCGGAGAATAAAACGCACCAGCGGATCAAACAGTCCGGCATCGATCATCAGACCGAAATAGAGTATGGAGAAGGTCAGCATCACGCCGGTGGGGGCCAGTTTTTTGACGCCATCCAGCATCATGGCACCCAGGCCCGCGTGAAAACCGCCTATCAGCGCAAACAGGGTGGGGATCAGGATCAGCGCAATCAGGGCGGACATGCGCCTGGTCATGATCAGGTACATGAAGCAGACCACCATGGAAAAACCCAGTATCGTCAGCAAAGTAACAGCCCTCACAATGGTGTAAAAGTTATAGAAAAGTTATCTTCAGGCAGGAGAATTCAGGTAATTACTTAGCCTGATAACGATTAAGCTATTGTTTTAGTTAACCCTGCACAGAAAGCTGATAGTAAAGAGTTATCAGGATTTAGCATTTATTTAACAAAAAAAGGTGATCGCCATCATTCTTAAACGAATCTTAAACGAGAATGTGTGATCGGGATCAAAGGGAACGACAGCGTTATCCGGCCTCCAGGGCCAGCACAGCGTGGGATCAGAAGTGGTGATGCGGGTGCGGGAAAAAAGGCTGAAGCGGAATGCTCAGCCCTTTCAGAAGGTTAGCTGCCTAACAACTGGATAATCATCTCCGGCGTTTTACTGGTCATCTTACTGACGGCCGTCTGACCCTGCTGGATGATCTGGCTGCGCGCCAGCTGGCTTGCTTCTTCAGCATAATCGGCATCCTGAATACGGCTGCGTGCGGCGGCGGTATCCACACCCTGCTGCGCTAACACGTTACGGTTCGACTCGTAGCGATTGATCTTAGCGCCATAGAGGGACTGATAGCCGCTGACCTTCGCCAGCGCGCCATCCAGCGCCGTCATCGTGACAGTGATATCACCACTGGTCAGCAGCGTCGTGTTGTTCAGCCCCAGTGCTTTGGTGTCTGACGGCGTTGCGGGAATGCTATCCGACTGCACCGGCTGACCATAATCGGCGCTGGTGATAACTTCCAGCGGGCGGCTCTCATGGGGCGGAGTGCCGGGCACGCCTTTGGGCTCCGGCAGGTTTCCCCAGGTCAGGTTCGCGGTGAAGGAGCCGTTGCCCACAACAACCACAATCAGATCTTCAGTGACGGTATCCAGCGAAATACGCTCCAGCCGGGTACCGGTGTTGGTGCCGTTATTGAAATCGCCGCTGGCGACATCTTCATAGCGATCGCCGTCACCGCTGTAGGTGATATTCATGCCGTTGTAGCTGCTGCTGTTACTGCCCGCCAGCGCCCAGCTCGTCCCCCCTTCCAGCAGCTGCGAGCTGTCATAGGTCGCGCCGGGGGTGAAACCGTTCTTGCTGGTCAGCAGCCGGGCGTCCGCGGTTGCTGCATCGTTTATGCCTTTGCTGCTCCAGGTGTAGTCGGGCGCGGAACCATCAAGCGGCGTTCCGGCCAGATGCTTTCCATCACGGGTAAACAGCTGAAGGTCATCATCCTGTCCCAGAGAGTCGATGGTGATGGATATGCCCGTCGATCCTGCCGGAATATAGGCCAGCGGAATAACGCCGGAGGTAAACGAGTAGCTTTTGCCCGCCACCGGGAATTTTGTGTTTATCGGGTCGACGTTACCCAGTTTAGCGGGTGGCAGATCGGGATTATTGGTCGCCAGCGGGTAGCGGCCAAAAATTTCGGTCTGATCGGCGATGTCGTTGATGCCAGCCAGGATCTGCTGATACTGGTCGTTGACGCTTTGCCTGTCGGCGTCGGACAGTGTACCGTTCGCGGCCTGAACGGAAAGTGCGCGAGCCTGGACCAGCATATTGACGATACTGCTCAGGCCGCCATCGGCGGTCTGGGAGTAGCTGATCGCGTCATTAAGGCCACGCGCCACCACCGCATCGGCGTTGATGTTGGCCGTCATGCGGTTGGCAATCGCCTGACCCGCCGCGTCATCTTTTGCACTGTTAATCCGCATCCCTGATGATAAGCGTTCAATCGTTCGTCCAAGAATCGACTCAGTGCTGTACCGCGCATTGTTCAGGTTAGCGGCGGCTTCGTTATGATTGATGGTTAACATAGTCGCTTCGGACAGGGAGAGGAGTCTCTGATTTATCGGCAGGGTGATAAGCAGCTTTAATCGCTGAGGCAGCAGAATGCGCAGAAAAAGGGCAACACGCTGATGATTAACCGCTTTTCAAATAAAAAAAAATTAACGTTTACCTGAACGGAAAGGGCGCCTGTTGCGTCAAGGTGCAACAGGCGATGAGCATCAGTTAAACACCATGCCGCCGTCGATCAGCAGCGACTGACCGGTCATATAGTCGGAGTCGGAGCTGGCGAGATAGGCTACGCAGGCGGCCACATCCTCCGGCTCAGAGAGGCGACCCAGCGTAATGCGTTTCGCAAAGGACTCGGTGCCATAACCGGCCGGTTTCCCGGCCGCTTCGGAGATCTGCCGGTCTATCTCTTCCCACATCGGCGTTCTGACAATACCCGGACAGAAGGCATTGACCGTGATACCGGCCGGGGCCAAATCGCGGGCAGCGGTCTGTGTCAGGCCGCGTACTGCAAACTTACTGGAGCTGTAAACCGCCAGATCCGGGTTGCCGACGTGACCCGCCTGGGAACAGGCGTTGATGATTTTGCCGCCGTGCCCCTCTGCGGCGAAAGCCTGAATCGCCGCCTGCATACCCCAGATCACCCCTTTGACATTGACGTTATAGACTTTGTCGACCACCGCTTCGGTGATCTCCGCAATGGGCGTGGAGGGGGCGATACCGGCGTTGTTGACGATAACATCAAACCCGCCCAGGGCGAGACGCGCCTCTTCAACCGCGGCCATAACCTGATCACGCTGCGAGACATCCACCTTCAGGGCGATCGCTTTGCCGCCCTGCTGGTTGATCTTCTCCGCCACCTGGTGGGCGGTCTCCTCGTTAAAATCGGCCACCGCCACGGCCAGGCCATCTCTGGCCAGGCGCAGGGCGATCGCTTCGCCAATCCCCTGGCCTGCGCCAGTCACCAGTGCCACTCTGTTTTTCATCGTCCTTTCCTTATTCACGTAAAATTAAAGAATCTGGCTCAGATGCAGCTGACCCATCAGGAGCGGGTTGTCGGCGTAATCGACCGGCACGGCCACGACCGCTGGACCCTGAACATCCATCGCCTGACGCAGCATCGGTTCCAGTTCGGCTGCCCGGGTTACGGCAAAGCCCGCCGCGCCAAACGCTTCGGCGTAGGCTTTGAAATCGATCGGGCCAAAGTTGACGCCTGAGACGCGCTGATACTTTTTCTCCTCCTGCATCGCCACCATGTTGTAAGCGTTATCCACCCAGACGATATGCAGAATATTGGCTTTCAGGCGCACGGCCGTTTCCAGCTCCATGCTGGACTGCAGGAAGCCGCCGTCGCCGGAGACCGACACCACCTTGCGCTGCGGATCGACCAGCCAGGCCCCAATCGCCCACGGCAGTGCCACGCCCATCGTCTGCTGACCGTTCGAGATCATGATCTGACGGGCACGGAAGCTGTAGAGGTAGCGGGCGATCCAGATGTGGAAGCTGCCCATATCGACCGTCAGGCTCACGTCGCTGTTGATGATGTCCTGCATGGCGCGCACGATGCGCAGGGGATGCAGGGCGAACTGGTTGAGGCTGGCCCCCTGCATCGCCAGTAATTTACGCTGCTGCTGCCGATCCTCCAGGATGCTGGCCGCTTCCGGGGTCAGCTGCAGCGGGGTGGTGATCCGTGCCGCCAGTTTGCGCACCGTGGCGGCGATGTCGCCCACCAGTTCGGCATCCGGCAGATAACGGTTGTCGGCCTCAGCCGGGATAACGTCGATATGGATCAGGGTGGCGCTGCCGCTGTTCCACATCGCCGGTTCATATTCCACCGGGCTGTAGCCGATGGTGATGACGAGGTCAGCCTGTTGCAGCAGCCGATCGCCCGCCTGGTTGTTAAACAGGCCGACGCGTCCGGCGAAACGTGAGAAGTGCTCCTGTCTGACCGCCCCTGCTGCCTGATAGGTGCTGGTCACCGGAATATGACTGCGGGTCTGCAGGTCGTGGATCGCCTCGCTGTTCTCTGGCTGACTCGCCATCAGGCCCAGCAGGATGACCGGATTTTTTGCCCCGGCAATCGCCCGGCTGACCGCGTCGATCATCGCATCGGGCGCGGCACCCAGCACCGGGCGGCCTTTGCTGCTCAGCGCCTTGCCGGTCACCGGCTGGTCGACAATATCCTGCGGCAGGCTGATAAAGGCACCGCCGCCCCGGCCATGTTCGGCGTGACGAAAGGCGTTCGACAGACATTCAGAAAGCGCCGCGGGATCGGTGACCTCAACGGCATATTTGGTGACCGGGCGAAACATCGCCACCGTGTCCATGCTCTGATGGACCTGCTTGGCACTGTCGGAGCGTTTGACCTGGCCGCCGAGGGCGACCACCGGATCCCCTTCGCTGGTGGCGGTGGCCATACCGGTGATCAGGTTGGAGCAGCCCGGCCCGGAAGTGACCAGTGCCACGCCCGCATTACCGGTGAGACGGCCTACCGCAGCGGCCATAAACGCGGCGTTAGCTTCATGGCGAACCGGAATGGTCCGGATAGAGGAGTCCAGCAGCGAATCAAAAACCTTGTCGATTTTTGCGCCAGGAATACCAAAGACATGCTGCACGCCCTGCGCTTCCAGCTGCGCAACCACCAGGTCAGCGCCGCAGGTCCAGAGCGTGGTATCGGTTGGAGTTTTCATCGTCTTTCCTCTGATTAGCTTTCTACCGCGCGAATCGCGGCGTCAAGATTGGCGGGGTTCAGGTCGGCATTCAGAAAGTCGCTGTCCTGCGGTAAATCCACGACCAGCTTGCTGATGGCACCGAAGGTGAGGGTGCCCCGCTCCAGCGCGTAGTCGAGAATGTGACCCCCTCCCTGGCGGTCGTCGGTAATGAAATGTTCATGATAGCCCGCGACGTTGATCCCCTGCATATACTGCGGCGTGCGGAAACCAATCAGCTCGCCCGCGCGCTGGCGAAAAGCAAAGGTGGGCTGGTCGCCCAGGACTTCCGGCATTGAGCGATAGGGACGGCACTGGCACGGCACGGTGCGGGTGTCGACGCGGCTGAAATGACCGCTGATACGCAGCGCGCAGAACTGGTTATCAGAGGTGATCTGGCGATCGATCACCTGATGAATCGCCTCACGTGACAGCGGCTGGTCAAACTCATAGCGGTGCTGCGGTCGGAAAAAGGTCATCACCGCAAACGGGGTTTTCTGTGCCGGGTCGGCCGGATGGGCGCTGCCGTCGGCATGCAGCTGATAGACCTTGCTGTCGAACGCGATCATCTCGCCATCCAGCCGGTTAAAGGTGCCCAGACCGAAGTCACCTTTGCGCAACAGGTCAGCGATTCTGACATTACCGTCGTACACGCCGCTCAGCAGCGCACTCATCAGAGAGGTCTGATAGATAACACTTTCTGGTGCATCCTGAGAAAGTTTCAGGACGGTGTGTTTGAGTTGATCCTCACAGGAACAATCAGTTACATAATTGCTCATTTGATGCCTCATCGAATAACCGTTAAGCCGTGTTAACCTAATGGTGAACCGATTCCGCTGTCGGGTCCAATAGCGAAACCTGTTAACTTTGAGACGTTTTTGATATGGAACTGCGCCATCTGCGTTATTTTGTTGCCGTTGCTGAGACGCTTCACTTTACCCGGGCCGCCGAAATGCTGGGGATTTCGCAGCCGCCCCTGAGTCAGCAGATACTGCGGCTGGAGCAGGAGATTGGCACGCCGCTGTTAAAGCGGCTGACACGCGGGGTAGAGCTGACGGAAGCGGGGGAAGCCTTTCTGGCGGATGCGGTGCAGATCGTGCAGCTTGCCGACCAGGCGCTGGAGAATGCGCGCGGCATCGCGCGTGGGATCAGCGGTCAGCTCTCGCTGGGGTTTGCCAGCTCGGTGGCGTTTAATCCGCGCATCTTTACCCTGATCCGTCAGTTTACGGCGCGTTATCCGGCGATGACGCTCCTGACGCGGGAAGAGAACATGGCCCTGCTGATGCAGGATCTGCAGGAGGGATTGCTGGATGCCGCCTTTATCCGGCTGCCATGTGAAAGCAGCAAGGCATTTAATCTGCGCGTCATCTCTACGGAAAAAATGCTCATTGCCCTGCCGCGCAGCCATCCCCTCAGCGGCACGCCTGTGCTGGCGCTCTCCGCGCTGGCGGATGAGACGCTGATTATCTTTCCGCGCGACGTTTCACCCAGCCTTTATGAGCTGATCGTAACGGCCTGTCTGCGGGCCGGGTTCGCCCGTCATACTTTTCAGCAGGCGCCGCAGATCACCACTTCGCTGGGGATGGTTGCGGCGGGCTGCGGCATCGCGCTGGTTCCGGAGTCGATGCGCTGCGTCGATAACCCCGAGGTCCGCTTCAGCGACATTGAAAACAACACGCTGTTTACGGATGTTGCCTTTGCCTGGCGTCGCCATCATCCGTCAAAGGCGGTTCTGCATCTGCTGGCGCTGTTGCCGGACTCCCCGGCTGCCCCGGGCGACGCCGGTTGATAAGCGGCAGCTATCGTACTGAAAACAATAACCAGCTGGCGGCAGGGTGCCGGGAAGCCAATAATCGGGGCATGACAACATACCGCGTAAGAGTCGGGTTTCATAACCCGTCAGCCCTGACATTCAGGCAACTGGACGAAATTCTTGAGCCGCAGCGATTCTGGCGAACAGACTCTGCCGGCGGCCGGTTCCGCTATTTCATGGAGTATGAGTACCAGTCTGACGTGCGCGACCTCTGTTCGGTCTGCTCGCTGGCCTACAGTCAGGCCTGCAAAGTCAGAAAGTGCCCGCTGATACTGGTCGAGGTGATGAACTGACTGCCGCCAGCGATCCCGCTGGCGGCGGTTCAGCGCGCACTGCGCTGCAACAGCAGGCTTAACGCCGCAGGCAGTACCGTGAGCGTCACCAGCGTTGCGCTGATCAGTCCCCCGATAATCGCCAGCGCCATCGGTCCCCAGAACACCTGATGGGCAATCGGGATCATGCCGAGGATAGCCGCACAGGCGGTCAGCACAATAGGCCGCGCACGGTGATGCGCGGCTTCTCTGATCGCGTCACTGGCGGGCAGTCCGGCGCGTCGGTTGGCATCTACTTCACTGATCATGATCACCGCATTGCGGATGATAATGCCTGCCAGCGCAATAATGCCCAGCAGCGCCACAAATCCCAGCGGTGTTCCCGCCGGAAGCATCGCCAGCACAATACCGGGCAGACCAAACGGCGCCATGCTCAGCGCCAGCAGCATGCCGGAAAAGCGCTGCAGCTGGAGCATCAGCAGGAGCAGCATGGCGCAGAGCGTGATCGGCAGCAGTGCAAACACCGAACCGTTGCCTTTGTCCGACTCCGCCACCACGCCCCCCTCTTCGATGCGGTATCCGGCGGGCAGCGTGGCACGCAGCGAGGCAACGGCCGGAGCAAGCTGCTGTGAAACCTGTTCTGCCCGCTGGCCGGGCGCAATATCCGTCTGTACGGTGATGGCGGCCAGCCGCTGACGTCGCCAGATGACCGGATCATCCACGCCCCAGTTAAGCGTCGCCACCTGCCGCAGCGGGATCTTTTTTCCGCTGGCATTGGTGATCATGAGTCCGGCCAGCGTGTCAGTATCCTGGCGCTCTGCGTCATTGCTGCGCAGCACCACATCGATCAGCCGGTTGCGATCGCGCAGGGTGGTCACCACGCTGCCGGACAGCAGGGTGTTCAGCGCCTGGGCTATCGTGTCGGAGGCGAGTCCGGCGGCGCGCGCGGCGGTCTGATTAACCGCCAGCGTCATGACCCGCTCCGGCTCGCCCGCGGTGAGATTGACGTCGCGGGTCAGCGGAGAGCGGGCAAGCCGCGCCGCCAGCTGGCTGGCAGCCTGCCGCACCCGGGCATTGTCCGGGCCGGTGATGCGATATTTCAGCGGCCAGCCCACCGGCGGGCCCAGCTCCAGCGGCGAGACGCGGGTGGTGATGTCACCGAAATCCGCCGCCAGCGTCTGTTCCAGCCTGCTGCGCAGTCGATCGCGCGCCGCCAGATCCTTCGCCACCACCACCAGCTGCGCGATGTTCTCATTGTCAGGCAGCACATCCATCGGCAGATAGAAGCGTATCGCTCCCGAGCCCACGTAACTGGTGAAGTTTGCCACATCCCGATTGCCGCGCAATATCTGTTCCAGCCGGGCGGTACGGCGGGTGGTTTCCGCCTGGGCCGCGCTGGCAGGCAGCGTCAGGCTGACCAGCAGTTCCGGCCGATCGGAGGCAGGAAAAAATTCACCCTGCATAAAGCTGGTGGCGTAAAGGCTGACCAGCAGCATCCCCAGGGCCGCGCCAATCGTCACCAGCCGGTAGCGCAGGATACGCTCCAGCAGACGATGATAGCCGCGCATCAGCCAGCCCGGCTGATGGGCCTTGATTGACGTCGCGGACAGCAGCCAGCAGCCAGTCAGCGGCGAAAAGATCACCGCGACGACCCAGGAGCAGAGCAGCGCCAGGGTGATCACCACAAACAGGGAGTAGCAATACTCGCCCGCGCTGGAGGCGGCGAATCCGACCGGAATAAAACCGGCGATCATCACCAGCGTCCCCGTCAGCATCGGGAATGCGGTGGTTTTAAAGGCCCAGGTTGCAGCCTGCCATCGGCTGTCGCCCGCTTCCAGCCGCGCCACCATCGTCTCGACGGTGATCATGGCATCATCCACCAGCAGCCCCAGCGCGATGATCAGTGCGCCGAGTGAGATCCGTTGCAGGCCGATGCCTGCCAGTAACATGCCGGTAAAGGTCATCGCCAGCACCAGCGGGATAGCTGCGGCCACCACCAGCCCGGCACGCAGACCCAGCGAGACAAAGGAGACGGCCAGGACGATGACCACCGCCTCGCCCAGTATCCGCACAAACCCGCTGACCGCACTCTTTACTACAGAAGACTGGTCCGCCACGCGGGTGAGGGTAATGCCGTGCGGCAGCTGTTCGGCCAGCGTCTGCATGCGTTGATTCAGTTGTTTACCGAAATCGAGCATATTGCCGCTGGCAGCCATGGAGATCGCCAGCCCGATAGCGGGCTGGCCGTTAACCCGGAACGTTGGTGTCGGGGGGGTGGCCGGTTGCAGAGTGATCGTGGCCAGGTCGGTGAGCGGTATAAAGCGGTCGCCAATATGCAGGGTTATCGCCTGCAGGCTCTCCACGGAGGTCAGGGTGCCGCTGACCCGCAGCGCGATATTCTCGCGATCGGTGCGCAGGCTGCCTGCCGGAACAACGTCGTTCTGCGCCCGGATGGCATCGCTGACCTGCTGCAAATCCAGCCCCATACCGTTGAGCTTGCGCGGAGAAAAGGCGATAACGATCTGCTGCTCCTGTACGCCCAGCAGACGCGTTTTGCCGATGTCGGGCAGACTGGCGAGACTCCGGCGCAGCGCATCGACCCGATCGCGCAACTCTCTGGCGCTAAACCCCTCTGCGGTAAAGCCATAAATCGTGCCAAAGGTATCATCAAATTCGTCGTTAACTGCCGGACCCACCACGCCCTGCGGCAGCGAGGGGGCGACATCCTGCATCTTTTTGCGCAGCTGATACCAGATGCCCGCCACCTGCGAGGGCGGTGTGTCATCTCGCAGGTTGACGTAGATGACCGTCCGTCCGGCGCGGGTTTCGCTTTCAACCGCATCCAGTGAGGGGATCTCCTGTACTTTTTGTTCCAGCACGTCAGTGAGCAGTTGCACCGTGGTGTTCACATCTGCACCGGGCCACTGCGCCGAGATCACCGCCGTTTTGATGGTGAACGCCGGATCTTCATTGCGAGACAGATGCTCGTAACTCAGGACACCTGTAGCCATGATCAGCAACATGAAAAAGATCACCAGCTGCTGATGGGTCAGCGCCCAGCCAGAGAGATTGACGCCCGCCGGTCTGTTCATAACGCCTCCTGCATCACTTTCACTTTTTCACCGGGCTGCAGCGTACTGATACCGGCGGTGACAACGCGTTCACCTGGTTGTAGCCCCGACGCGACGAAGATCTGCTCAGCACTGAAACGTGCCAGTACGATCGGCCGGAGCTGTAAGCGTGAAGTGGCATCAACCACCAGCAGCGCGGGTTGGTCGGCTGAGCGGGTCAGGGCGCTGGCGGGCAGGGCGATGACCGGGGGTTGCGCATCAGGCAGGCTGACGATGACCGTGGATCCGGGTGCCATCGCCTCAGGCGGCTGATGAAGAGCGATCCGCAGCCGCCAGGTGCGGGTCTGTGGGTCGGCCTGCGGGCTGATATCGCGCACCGTGCCACTGGCCTGAACACCCGGATCGGCGAGCAGCGTTACCTTCAGCGGCGTGCCCTGCTCCGGGCGTAGCAGGGCGGGCGTGGTCAGGTCAAACACCGCATCGCGCGCATCATCTGCGGCCAGGGCCATCACCGTTTGCCCGGCGCTGACCACCTGACCGGGCTGAACTGAAACCGACGTGATCCGGCCTGCAACGGGTGCGTTAAGCTGCGTCCAGCTGAGTTTATCCCGGGCATTTTTCAGCGCAGCCTCGCTGCTGACACGGCGCGACTGCGCGCTCTGCCAGTCTGCCCGGGCGCTGTCCAGCTGGCTGCGGGCGATGGCACCGCCTGGCATCAGCAGCACCATACGGTGCAGATTGAGCGCAGCGACCTGTTCAGCAGCGCGGGCGCTGTCCAGGTCGGCCTGTGCACTGCTCAGTTCATTACGGGACTGACCATTTTCCAGTGCTGCCAGTGGCTGGCCGACGCTGACGCGATCGCCCAGTTCCGCCGTGCGGCTGATAACCCGGCCATCCAGCCGGAACGCCAGCGCAACCTCCTCATGGGCGCGGATTTCGCCGGTCAGCACCTGTGACGCATCGGTACTGGGCGGCGGGGCGATCGTGGTTCTGACGGGGCGGATCGGCGCAGCGGCGGGCGGCGGATTATTATCCCGGCAGCCCGCCAGAATGAACACGCCGAGCAGGACAAACACCACGGGCGCAACGATGTGAACGGTGAAGAGATGACGCCACACCTGACGGGCAGCATCAGATAAGAAGTCTGTCATAACCGGGTTCCTTTAATGCGTTGTGCTCATTGAACCCGGCTTGTGTCCAGAAACGTTCCATGAACCATCAAGAAACGGTCAAGCCAGAACGATTTATTCCACTGGCAGCGTGATCCTAATCAGCAGCCCGCCGTCAGCAGGCAGCGTGGCCTCAAGTGACCCGCCGTGCGCCTCGACGATCGCTTTGGCGATCGACAATCCCAGGCCGCTGCCGCCGGAGTGACGGGCACGGGAGGAGTCGGCGCGGGTAAAGCGGTCAAACAGCCGGGGCAGAAACGCCGGTTCCACGCCCTGACCGTAATCACGGAAGGTCAGCACAATCGCCCGATCGCGCGCGCTGGCCGTGATCTGTAATGCGCCACCCTCTGCCGCGTAGCGCAGCGCATTCTCAATGAGGATGGTGACGACCTGACCCAGGCGGAAGGGATCACCAGAAAGCAGCAAATCTTCCGGCGAGTTGACGCTGATAGTTACCCCCGCCTGTTCCGCCTGCGGCAGCAGCCAGCCGCTGCGCTCGCGCAGCAGCTCGCCGGGATCAATCCACTCGCGGTTCAGGGTAAGCTGCCCCGCATCCGCCAGTGAGAGCAGATGCAGTTCGTCGGTCAGGCGACTGAGCTGCGTCAGCTGCTTCATGATCATTGCCAGCTGCTGCGGCTCGGCCGGAAAAACGCCATCCAGAATGCCCTGCAGACGGCCCATCGCCGCCGTCAGGGGCGAGCGGAGTTCGTGGGCCATCGCCACATGCGAGGTGCGCAGCTCGCGCTCATAGCGGGCCAGCTGCTGCGTCATCTGGTTAAAGTCCTCCGTGAAGCGCACCAGCTCCTGCGGGGCTTCTTTCACTACTGCGGCCGTCCGGCCAAATTCGCCTTTCGATACGGCGCGCGCTGCGCCAGCCAGCTGGCTGAACTGTGCCGAAAGTGGACGGGCAAACCGCAGCGCCATCAGGACCATAAACGGAATGGCCACCATGACCAGCACCAGCACGGTCAGCCAGTCAGAAGAGGCCAGGGAGGGATCGGAAAAGGTAATTCCCCACCAGCGATCGACAATCTGGTGAAAACGCGTCGGATCGCTGGCGGGATGGAGACGCAGCCGGGTAAACTCCTCTGCCACCGCAGCGGGCATCCGGTGATAAACCCACCAGGCCTGCATCGCAAAGCGCAGCCACATACAGATGGCGATCAGGATGACGCTGCCGATGGCCAGAAACAGCACCCGCAGGCAGATCCAGCGCCACAGCGAGGTATGGGTATCGCTCTTCATGGCTGTCTGAACCGATAGCCAACGCTGCGTACCGCCGGTAAAACGTCGGAGATGCCTGCGGCTTCCAGTTTGCGGCGCAGGTTATAGACATGGGTGTCGACCACCCGCTCCAGCGCATCGCTCTCCGGCAGGCACTGCTCCAGCAGGAACAGGCGGGTAAACGGGCGCGTCGGGGCGCGCATCAGGGTGACCAGCAGGGAAAATTCGGTGGGCGTCAGATCCAGACGGCGCGGCGTGGCACTGCCGCTGTCGACCACGGCGGTGAGCGCCACCGGATCTACCACGAGATCGGCCCAGCGCAGGGTCTCACTGACCGGTGCATGGCTCTGGCTGCGGCGCAGCACAGCCTGCACGCGCGCCACCACTTCACCCGGATGGTAGGGTTTGACCACATAGTCATCTGCGCCATAGCGCAGAGCGCCGATGCGATCCGGCGCATCGCCCATCGCCGTCACCATGATCACCGGCGTGTCATCACGCCGCCGCAGCGCAGTCAGCACTTCGGTGCCGTTCATGCCCGGCAGCATGATATCCAGCAGGATCAGATCAGGCTGCCAGCGTCTGGCTATCTCCAGCCCACCCGGACCGTCACCGGCAATCATGACCTCATAATTTTCACGTTTCAGGTAAGCCTCAAGCACGCCCGCGGCATCGGCGTCATCTTCAATAATCAGTATACGTTTTGACTGCATTTCCGGATCACCTTGACTGTTTCTTCATAAATCCCTGGCCGTTCATTGACACTCGCCGCGCATACTCCGGGCGGTGATGCGGCACTGGATCCCTCAGCTCCGCCCCTGATGTGATAATGAGGAGATGTGATGATAACCGGAAAAATAACGCTTCACATGGTCTGTTTTTCGCTGGGCTGGTTGACGGCTGATGCGATTGCGGATGCGTCAGCGACGCCGCCCCCCAGCGTGACGCTGGGCATCGCCGCGATCAATGCACCGCGTTACAGCGGCGCAGATAAACAGCACTGGCAGCTGATGCCGCTGGTCCAGGCTCGCGATGGCGCACTCTTTTTCGATTCGCAGAAAGGAGTGGGTTATGACCTGCAGACGGACAATGGCTTCTATCTTGAACATACCCTGGGCTACGGGCTGGGGCGTTCTGACCGGAATTCCTCCTGGCGGGACGGTGACGATCGGCTCAGAGGGATGGGGAAGATCGATCCGACGCTGAACACCTCGCTGGCGCTGGGATGGTCAGTTACCCCCTGGCTGGTGCTGGAGGAGAAAGCGACGCTGCCGCTGAGTGACAGCCAGGGGGTACAGTACCGGACCTCGGTAACGCTGATTCCCTGGCAGACCAGCAGCGACACCGTGGCCCTTCAGGTCGCGGCATTATCAGGCGATGGACGCTATATGAACACCTGGTATGGCGTCAGCCGCCAGCAAAGCGCACAGAGCGGGTTTGAGCGTTATGATGCGGCGGGTGGGTTTTATGGCACCGACACCACGCTGACATGGAGCCATCAGTTTACGCCTGCCTGGGCTGCCAGCGTCATCGGCGATTACACATGGCTGGATAAACACGCTTCAGATAGCCCTGTCGTTGCCCGGCGCAACAACGCATCCGCGACGCTGGCACTGAGCTACTCGTTCTGACCACCCTTCTGACACCATCCGAATGCGTTGCTGCCAGGCTTATCCTGCCTGTATTAGCCGGCAGGGCATCATGTGCCCTGTCTGAAGTTTTTCAGCAGGAAAAAACAGGCTGCCATATTAATACTTCTCTAGCCCACCGCAGCGTTAGCCGAAACCAAACTTCCAGATACGGCAGCCAGAAATGGCTGTCGGCGATAACCGTTATTGAATTTAAAGATCGGGTTAACAGGCGCGCGAATAAGTTTTTTGTATGTGTGCGTTTTCATTTGAGCATAATTATTCTGCGCCTTTCAGGCGTTATTTACCGGTATCGATATTGTCACTCCTCATGTCTGAACTTAACCTTTCAATAAGATCGCTTTCTTCATCATTCTGATTTTATTGTCTTTATGACTCATTACTTACCGGGGGGCGCGAGTATCGGGTTCGTCCAGCATCATCGATGAATAATAGAAGCCTTCGTGTCAGCTAAATGAATAGCCGCGCAATGTCACGATGCTGGTCATGTGTGGGTTATTTTCACTTTGTGATGTTAATAACGTACAAAAGGAACACAAAATATGGACATGGAAAAGAAAAATAATCCCACACCACATGATGCCACCTTCCGGCAATTTCTGACGCATCCCGATGTTGCGCGGGATTTTATGCAACTCCATCTCCCGGAGAATCTGCTCGCGATCTGCGACCTTAATACCCTGAAGCTTGAGTCAGGCTCTTTTGTGGAAGAGGATCTGCGCCAGTACTACAGTGACATTCTTTATAGTCTCAGAACCCTGAATGGTGACGGGTATATCCACGTTCTGATTGAGCATCAGTCTACACCGGACAGGCATATGGCCTTTCGTCTGCTGCGTTATGCGGTGGCAGCGATGCAGCGTCATCTTGATGCAGGGCATAAACGTCTGCCTCTGGTGATCCCGATCTTGTTCTATGCCGGAAAGCGCTCCCCCTATCCCTGGTCAACCTGCTGGTTTGACGAGTTCGAGGATCCCCATGTGGCCGAAGCGCTGTATAGCGGCGCGTTCCCGCTGGTTGACGTTTCGGTGATCCCGGATGACGAGATCATGACGCATCGCAGTATGGCGGCGCTGACGCTGTTACAGAAACATATTCGTCAACGTGACATGGCAACGCTGACAGACCGTCTCTCCTCTTTGCTGATGGCCGATTATCTCTCTTCACCCCAGGTATTGACGCTGATAAACTATTTACTGCAGGCTGGCGAGTCAGCTGACTATGAAGCTTTCGTTCGCGAACTGGCACTACGGGTGCCACAACACGGAGATGCACTGATGACCATTGCACAGCAGCTCGAGCAGAAAGGCGTTGATATAGGGATGGAGAAGGGGATGAAAAAAGGGCGCGCGGAAGGTGAACGCGAAGCCACCCTGAAAATTGCGCGCGCCATGTTACAGAATGGTCTGGAGTATAAAACCATTATGGAGATGACGGGCCTGACGTCAGACGAGCTGGCAAAACTCCGGCACTGAGCCTGAGCTGGTCCGGTTATCCCGATATCAACATTTCAGCCATCCTTTAACTTTTGGTGGATGGCTGTCGCTGCAGGAAATTCCAGGTCGCGCCCAGCATGCCAGAGTCATTGCCATAGGTTGCGGCATCGATGTGAATATCGAGATCATATTTCGCCAGCTGTTCACCCAACTCCTCCAGAAACGGTTCGCGGGCTGTTATTCCTCCCCCGATAAAAATCATCTGCGGATCAAAGACGCTGAACAGGTTATATAAGCAGGCTGCAAGATCCTGGTAAAACTGAGTGACGGTCTTCCGGGCAGCGTCTTCGTTTCTGTCATACGCATCGAAAACATCTTTACCCGTGACGTCATCAATGGGCACTCCTCGCCGCTGACTGTAATGTTTTCGCAGGGCCGTCATGGTACAACTCTGGCTCATGGTGTGGCGTTCAATATCGCTGCTGGTGGGGCGCGAAGTGAGCAGGCAGCCAAACTCACCCGCCCGATTCCGGCCACCCCGAATCAGTGCGCCGTTACAGAAAGCCGCGCCGCCTAGTCCGGTACCGATCGTTAACATCAGAAAATCATCCAGCTTTCTGGCTTTACCCAGCCACTGCTCCGCCAGCAAAGCGCAGTGTGCATCATTTTCCACCGTGGCAGGCAGCGACGTTTTTTCAGACAGCCACTGGCTCAGATGAAACCGGTCAAATTCACGGATCGTGCCGCCCATGGCGATATATCCGGCGGCGGCGTCGACATAACCGGGCGTGCTGACAGCGATCCCCGCACATCCGGGATTCTTTTCCAGCCAGACCAGGATTTCATCAAGTATCCTGTCGCGTGCGTTATGCGAAATATCTGCACTGTCGCTGACAAGAATGTTGCCCTGATCGTCCACCACGCCCATTTTTAATGAGGTCCCGCCAATATCGAAAGCTGCTATTTTCATTGATGTCCCCGGAGGTGATTTTCTCCCGATTAATTGTAGTGCTGCTGAAAATTGTCAGGCAGCGCGGCGCTGGCCATTTTTGTCAGGAAAGGTGCAGATCCTTCGGGATTTCTCTGTCAGCTGAGCCGTCGTGATTTGTCGGGTTACCTGACATGCGCATTCAGGCGTCAGTCGGTGAAGACGTTATCTCTGTTAAATTTGATCTGCCTCAACAACCTGCTTATCTGGCCTGAGCAGCCCACTCATGCGCCTTTTCACCTAAGGTGTCTGCCTGGTGCTTCTTTAAATAAGCTGAATTATACTGTCGGGAATGAGCATAAATTCAGTGAATTCTTAATGATTTACATTATCGATGACCAGATTGCTTACAATTCTGATGACTGCACGCTGAGCCATATTCCTACTGAGGAAACGCTGAGCCTGAGCATTTCAGCCGGCAGATTGTTTGAGCAGCTGCTGAATTCTCAGGGCGAAATACTGGCGCGCGAGACTCTGCTGACGGAGGTCTGGGATAAATATGGTTTACGTGGTTCAAACAGTAATCTGAATCAGTACCTCAGTATTCTGCGCAGAGCGCTGGCGGCGTATGGGTGCGACAATCTGATTATCACTATTCCGAAGATTGGCATCCGGTTAAACAGCGAAATCAAAATCGAACGGGAATCTTCTCCTGCATGCGCGGTCGTGGAAGATCAGAGTGAAGAACAGGCGCAGGAAGTCGTTCATCGCGAGGATGTGGTCGTTACGGCGCCGGTGATAACCCGCCCGGCGTTTAAAAAGTCTTTACTCTCTTTGAGAACGACACTATTTGTCTTAGTGGTGCTGGCTGTTCTGGGGGGAGCTTACGGGTATTACACTACGCATAATCTGCCCGCCAGAGGTGCATCAATGAGTACAATCAGACTGGACGGCGGCTGCGAGGCCGTTATTATCCAGGGCCTGGATGTCTTTGAGAAGCAGTCGCTGGATAAACAGATTCTGCAGATGCTGAGAGAAAATAATCAATCCTGCGTGCCGGGAAGGCGAATTTATTTTGATAAGAATCCCTCTTTCAATACCACCAATTATGGCAGAACCATTCTCTCTTCCTGCAACCTGAACAGTGCTGGTCACATTATTTCCTGTGATAACTTCTACTATCTTGACTGGAGAATGAATTGAAACGGAACCTCATTCTGACAATAACGCTGTCACTGACCCTGTTTGTGACCCTTGTCGCAGGTGTGATGTTTAAACGTCAGGATAATGACCTGCCTTTTCGCTGCTCAGCATTCAGCCGTTATGACCTCAGTCGTCATGAAGGCAAACGGTTAGACTTTTATGTTTCGCAGGACCTGCGCTTTATCGATCCGCATTCGGGTTATCTTTTGCTGAATGGCCAGGTCACGGCCGGAGATACGGTAACGGTACTTAACCGACGTATTGCGTTGAGTAATGGTAACAGAATAGAAAAAAATACCTACCGCTATAAGATCAGAACGATTGTAACCGCAACCAACGATACAACACCGGATGCCATATTTAATTTGCTGTTTTCGGAAATTACGCTGGACCCGACCTACCTGCAACTCGATCTCACCAGGGTCGATGAAAAGAGTTATCTTATCAGCGGGCCGCTCTCCTATCTGTTTACCTGTGAGCGTTATTGAGGCAAAACTGACGACAAACGTATCTGTTGTAAAAAGCAAACAGCATAAGCGTTCTGACGGTTTAGTGGTTCGCCTTCGCCATGCTGTGATACCTGGTGCGGGACAGTTTTCAGCGGCTTTTGCCGGAATTCGCATTGCACACATAGGTAGGAATCGATTCTATCTTAAAGAGGAAGTTCTTATTATGCTGTTGTTGAATCTGCATATAAATATCCTTTTCAGTGGTGACAAAAAAAGCAGGAACATAATGGCTTAAATCTTCATCGCTGATGTTGTCATCCGGCAGGCTGATGTTTTTTTGCGAAGTCATATAATAAAGATCGCGATTGCGCTGTAGTTTAAAGGATATTTTTCGATTAACGATTTTTTCGGGGTGTTTGTCCGAGCGTCCGGTTATATGAACGACGCCAAAGTTATCGTTAACAATAAAATTAAGGGTGAGGTAATATGTTTCGTCACTGTAATGTTGGAGCAGATTGGCTGTGCAGTTAAAGTTATCAATCCGCTGAAGCTGGAGGTAAGCGTAAAATAAATAAGTGCTCTCAGAAATTATAATAACGCAGAGCAGAGCGCCTGCTAGTTTCTTAATCACTTTGTTCTAAGCCTCTGAAATAGTATTCTGAAATGCAGATGTTAGGTTCATCCATCTGTTTATTGCAACGGATGACAGATATCCTCGGCAGCATATAATAGTAAGTGATATACATCCAGGGGTAATGGCTACAGCTTGTCTTCAGATTTTCAGCCAGAGACCTCATTCTGATTCGGGCATCCGGCGTTGCATTCTTATTGCTGAAAAAGACGTGGCAACCATGAATATTGGCCAGAAAAAAATATTTACTGAAGTAGTGTCGGTTATTGTCACTGCTTCTGTAAAAATTCACTGTCACCGTCAGTAAAATGGCGATTAAAAGCCCCACAGTCCACAGCAGCATGCCGGATGTGTTTCGATGAAGAGCGATTTCAGATTGGGGACTATTTTCGCGACGGGCGGAAAGCGGCTGTTCAGGGGGCGTGTCGACCTTTTCCGCTTCAGGGGAATGCAACGAACCCTTTTCCTCCCGTAATGCAGCTTCAGAAGAGCGCTTTTCATCAGAAAGTGAGTTTCGGGAGCTATCAGGTTCAGGTTCTACACTGCTGCGTTTTATGATTTCGGTGCCACTGGCCAGCGTAAGTCCGACCCGAGGAATAGTAACAACAGGATCTTCAATCAGACCCGCTTTCCTTAACCCTTTACGCAGAATTGAAATATTCTGGTAGAAGGTATTCGGCGAAACCATCATGCCATTTTTTTCCCAGACAATCTCCATAAACTCTTGTTGCGTTACGATCGTATCATTCCGGTTGATTAATAATAACAGACAGCGTCCTGCAGGAGAGTTCAGTACCACCACCTTTTCCGGATCGTTGAGGTTTCGCAGTGTACTGGCTGCCGGATGAAACTCAATAAAGCCATTAATGATGTAATAGTTATGCATTTGTCTGTGCTCAGAATAAAAAAAGAGTTTAACTTTTTCATGCTTATGAAGTTATCTTAAAGAGATATTATCTTAAATAATCCATTCTCATTTGAGAACGTTTTTTGCCTGGGAACAGTATGGCACTATCACCGGTTCTGGAAATATTTCACTCCGGAGGCTGTAAAGCAGCCGATAATTGGCTCTACAGATCATGCATCAGATAAGAGGATTTCAGGATGCCTGAACGAAATCTTCTGCTTTTTGAGAGTATGGCGCACTTTTTATCTCCTCGGAAATCATCAGGTTTTAACTGTTCTTATCTGAATAACATTGTCGAAACTACACGGTTTCAGGCGAAAAAGCGATGAACCGATTACCGCCTTTCACTGCTCGTGATTTCCAGCATATGGGTAACTATCAGCCGCAGCGTTACGGATAATAAAAAGGGGGCTTAGTCAGCCCCCCTTTGCTCAGCTTACTTAACCGCCTGACCGTCACATAAAGTACCGGCAGGGTTTTGCTAAAATTGAGTGCCAGCGCAAGTACTGCAGACGCGCCATTCGAGCTCACCATCAAGTCATCGACAGTTCCGGCGACAAGCCGCCGCTCACTATACCTGCCAGCTTACCGATTGGGCCAGCATTCGGAATGTCGCCGCCGTCGCTGCCATGTGTGCCGCCGATGATTTTACTGTTGATTTCATCTCAAAAGCCCGCTGCTGATACAGCCTCAATTGTTATCATATTTAAATCACGCACGTTGCTTTCTTTAAATTAATTATCGTGATCAGTTAGTGTTTGCGCCATTAACTGGTCGCGTTAATTATGCATCTGGTGTGAATGAATTTAAATAGGATTGTTTCTACACTTAAGAAGGTGGTGACCTTATGTCATTTAATTTAAAGCCATTTTCGTAAAATTTTAAGGTAATTTAGTTGTATTTGGTTCGAAATTTCTTGCGCAGTGATGTAACCGGTGCATTTCATTTTTCATTGATGTTTCGTCAGGGTACATCGAACCAAAGTTAATGATCTCATTTTCTGAAATCAGACAGGAGTAGGTGGCCTGCCAGACGCGTTTGTCACTACCCGGACCCGCGGAGAAGCTATAGATGAGCTGGATAGTGTCTGTAAAAAAGGTCCCGTCTTTGACTTCATCCATTTTGACAAGGTTAAAATTATTGAGAATCCTTTCGGCATTACCTATCTGCTGAGAAATGTGGCCGAAAAAGGTACTCCCAGCCGGAAGGATGTCCCGGTTAAGGGTAATTTGCTGCCCATTTTTAAACGTGATCATGTTAATCGTCTGAGTTTTAATTTCTTCTTCAAAATGAAGTGTGCCTTCCAGGCAGATTAAACGGTTATTCATAATTGCTCCTTGAGGTAATGGTCAGGCAGCCGCAGTGCTGTCTGTTTTATTGGCTTCTGAACGAAGCTGTGAAGAGTTAATTAATGCTGCAAAATCCGCTTTGGATATCTCCTTAACACCGTGGCGATGGATATGAATGATGCGGTCCGCGCTCAGAATCGTCTCTGGGCGATGCGCAATAATGACGCGCGTCATACTCATATGCCTGATGGCGTCATTAATGGCACCCTCCCTGACCACATCCAGGTGGCTGGTCGCCTCGTCAAGGATGAGCAGC